>JALWSJ010000398.1 GCA_026993705.1 Flavobacteriales bacterium | reverse complement strand
GTATTCGCACTTTCAAAAGCAAGATTGGAAAAAGTAGTTGCTACAAATTTGGAGCTTATTGGTGCAATTAGAAAAGCCTATTATAATCTGGAGTTTATAGAAGAAAAGAAACGTCTGTTAAAAGAGTTTTCTGAAATCTATAAAACACTGGAAAGTGTAGCGTTGGCAAAAGTAGAAAGCGGACAATCTATCATTAGCGACGTGTTGCGGATACAAATAAAGCAAGATGAAATTATCCAAGAGATTGAAGTCCTAAAAGAGCAAACCAAAAGTTTTGCATCTGTAATTCGGCAATTGACAAATTTACCCGAAGAACAATCTCTTGCAATTGTTTCGTCAAAAGAACTTGCTCTCTCGTTTAATCTGGAAGAGTATCGCGAAAAAATAAAAGCACAACACCCACTGATGCAAATTATAGAAGCTCAATTAGAGGCCTCAAAAAAACAACAAGAATGGAATCAAAACAGAAGTAATCCAAGCATTATAGTGGGAGTGGATTACAGCTTGGTAAACCCGAGAACCGATGCCGTACCACTATATAACGGACGAGATATTTTTGTACCAAAAGTAGGTATAAGCATTCCAATCCACAGGAAACAATATGCGGCAAAGAACAAAGAAGAAAACTACAAGCAAGAAGCCTTGGAGTACAGAAAAACAGATGTAGAAAATAAGTTGATAACTCGATTGATTCAAGCGGAAAGCAAATACAATCAAGCTAAAATAAAAATAGCATTATACCAACAACAAGTCGAAAAAACAGAAAAAGCGTATGCTGTTTTACTCGAACATTACAGTTCTTCAGGAAAAGGGTTTGATGAATTGTTGCAAATCGAAAATCAACTATTAACCTACAAAATAGGAATTGAGCAAGAGCAAAAAAAGCAAAAAGAAGCACAAGCTGATATTCTTAGTATCACAGAATTTTAGAAAGTTATTAGCAATTTTAAAATAAAAATTATGAAAAATATAATAATCATAGCCATCGTATCAAGTCTGATCATTGGTTGGGCAATCGGAAAATTCACAAGCACTTCAGCAACTGACAAAGCAACCGTTTCTACGGAAGCAACACATCAACACAGCGACAAAGAAGAAATATGGACGTGTTCCATGCATCCGCAGATAAGGTTGCCACACCCCGGTAAATGCCCGATTTGCGGTATGACCTTAATCCTTGCTGACAACAATAAAGAGAACAGCATAGCTTTAACCATGACTGAAGAAGCTCTTGCCTTAATGAATGTTCAAACAACCGTAGTTGGGGCTGAAAAACCACTTACCAATACAGGTATAAAGTTAAGCGGGCGAATAAAACCCAACGAAACCACCAATGCAAAATTGGTTTCGCACATAGCAGGAAGAATAGAAAAATTGTATGTCAATTATATAGGAGAATCAGTTTCCAAAGGGCAAAAAATAGCAACGGTGTATTCCCCCGATTTAATAACCGCCCAAAAAGAGTTACTAGAAGCGCATAAAATGAAAGAAATAAACCCGCAACTGTTTGAAGCCACCAAAAACAAGCTAAAATATTGGAAAATCACCGATGACCAAATACAAAGTATTATTGAACGGAAAGCAGTAATAGAAAATTTTGATATTTATTCCGATTTTCACGGATTAGTAGCACAAAAAAATGTAGAAGTAGGCGACCATTTAAAAGAGGGAGAAGTTCTGTTTCAAATATCGGATTTATCCAACGTTTGGGGAGTCTTTGATGCTTATGAAAATCAACTAACAAACATTCATACAGGCGATATTATACAATTCACCTCACCATCTCAGCCCGAAAAGCATAAGGGAAAAATAACGTTTATAGACCCCGTACTTAATCCCAAAACCCGTACTGCATCGGTTAGGATAGATATTAGTAACAAGTACAATGGATTAAAACCTGAAGAATTTATCGAAGGAGAATTACTAAAAGCTCAAACCAATACCGATACAGCCATTTATGTGCCGAAATCAGCTGTTTTATGGACGGGTGAACGCTCGGTTGTTTACGTAAAATTGCCCGAAGAAGAAATACCCACTTTCGAGTACAGGGAAGTAACCTTAGGAAGCACAAGCGGGAAGAATTATCAAATCACATCAGGGTTGAAAAAAGGCGAAGAAATCGTCATAAACGGAGCCTTTGTAATAGACGCATCAGCACAACTCAACAATCGAAACAGTATGATGAATAAAAAAGTAAAAGTTAGGACTTAGCATAATATGTTGGGCGTTTCCCCACTTTTCAAAAACAACATTTCGCTCAGGCGAAACGATGTTTTTGAAAAGTGGGGTCGGGCTATCACTACTCACTCTTTTGGTTTGCATATATGCAACAAACCAAAAGGAGTTCAAACACGCCGTTCTATCCCTAACGCGAGTGAAATTGGCAGAAAGAAAGTGGATTTTTGGTTTCTTAGACGATGAATAAAAATTTTGCATAGCACCAGCTATGGAAGATAATTTTGAAGAAGTATAAGGAAAATAAAAACGCTTTATTAGGCTTATTTCAATGTTAAAATGGTGTTAATTAATGGCAGTTGTGGTGCTATTTTTACGCTCGAAACAGGAAATACATGGGTACTCCAGTTTAAATAACTGTATAGAAACTAAGGCTATGAAAATCAAATACTTCTATAATTTGGAATTTCTAAAAAAAATTGTAATTTAGCCATTGAAACCAAAAAAAAAGTAATGAAACAATTTACCTCAAAAACATTTGCGATAGTAGGGGGAATTTCCTTATTGTCTCTTTTTTCATTTAAACCTTCAGAAAATGCAGTTATGGAAATAACCTCTCATGGTGGGTGTCCAACCTTACATGATGGAAGATATCCTGGTGGTCTTAGTGCTTATACAGGCTCTGTTCCCGATGGTCCATACACCTGTTTGAATTGTCACGGAGGAGGAGCTGCTACCCCAACAGTAAATATGACTGTCTCTCCGTCTTTTGTTAATAATACGTATGTGCCGGGACAGACTTATACAATTACCTACAATGTAACGGGATACAGCTATTATGGTTTTGATTTGGAAATAAACGATGGAAATACATCAAGCTCTACTGTAGCCGGTTCTTTTTCTAATCCGTCATCTAACTGTGTTGTTCATCCAACTACCTCCATTCATAGTCCCAGTAATGTAAGTCATTCACAAATGATTTCATCATCAAGTGTCGCAACATTTAATTGGACAGCTCCTACAAATGCTACAAATTCTCTATATTTGTTTTCGGTAGGTTTAGGGGTTAATGGAAATGGAAGTACAGGTGGAGATAATATGGTCTCACACAACTTGATTCTGACCCCTGCTGCAACGCTTCCTACGTCAAGTTTTTCAACACAATCAAATACAACGACCTACTGTGCGGGAACAGCTATACAATTGGTTAATAATTCAAGCAATGCAACATCGTATAATTGGAGTTCTACGGGAGGGGGATTTTCCTCATCAACTGCAGCTAATCCTACAGTAACTTTTCCAACTTCAGGAACATATACTGTAACCTTGACAGCTACAGGTTCCGGCGGTTCGAGTACATCATCTCAAACTTTTACCATAGTAGCACAACCTACTTCACAATTTAGTGCAAGTTCAACGAATGTAACGTTACCCAATGCAACTGTTAATTTTACCAATCAAAGTAGTGGAGCTACGTCTTATCTATGGGATTTCGGAGATGGTAATACCTCTACATCTGTCAACCCTTCACATACATATACTTCACCCGGAACCTATACTGTATCTTTAATTGCATCTAACGCAAATTGTCAAGGTAGCACTTATACCTCAACAATAGTTGTTTCTAATGTAAATACTCCAACGTCGAGTTTTACTACGCAATCCAATACTACAACTTATTGTACTGGAGAAACAATACAATTAATCAATAATTCTAGTAACGCAACATCTTATAGTTGGAGTGCTAACGGAGGTGTTTTATCTTCGTCAACAGCAACTAACCCAACAGTAATATTTCAAAACTCAGGGACTTATAGTGTTACCTTAGTAGCTGTTGGCTCAGGAGGTTCACACTCTTCATCTCAAACTTTTACGATTTTGACTCAGCCTATTTCCCAATTTACCGTAGTTTCTAATAGCTTAACTTTACCTAATGCTACTGCATATTTTACAAACCAAAGTTCAGGATCTACGTCTTATTTGTGGGATTTTGGAGATGGTAATACATCTACAGCTACTAATCCTTTTCATAATTACACATCTGTAGGAACTTACCAAGTTGAATTGATTAGTAGTAATAATGTTTGTCCAAATGACACTTCACTAACTAATATTACGGTTAGCAGTAATAGTACTACTTTGATAAAAGAAAATGAATTATTTTCATCGCTTGAGTTATATCCTAATCCTATAATAGATAAAGTATCATTAAAATTTAATTTGACGAAAGAAGCATTTGTAAGTGTAAATTTAATTAATCCTAATGGTCAAAAAGTAGCATCCTTATCGAATGGTTTTAGGATTGCAGGTGAACAACAGATTACATTTATAATTGATGAATCGTTACCAAAGGGAATTTATTTTGTTCAACTAGTAATTGAAAATAAATCAGTGATGAAAGAAGTTTTATTGAGGTAAACTTTAAATCCGCAAGTGATTTCGTTATGAAAAGTCAAAATACCTCATGGTTATAGAAATGTTTTGACTTTTTTATAACGAATGCACTAATGGAGGAAAGGTTGATAAACAACAAATAGACAGATTTAATAATTTGTTAACATAAAACAAAATAGAATAGTTTTCCTTTGCAAAAATTATCAAAATAAAATTATGAAAATCAGTACAATTATGATGTCGAAGTTACTACTAGCGTTTGCTTTAATCGGCTTGTTTTATATAGCTAAAGCACAGACACCCTGCTCCGATTTATACTTTTCGGAATATGTAGAAGGTTCAGGAAGCAATAAAGCTTTGGAAATTTACAATGCTTCTAATCAAGCAATAGATTTGTCCAATTATAAGGTTTATTTATTTCCTAACGGAGCTTCTATCCCCAGCGGTGGTTTAAGTGGCGGACTACAATTAAACGGAATGTTAGCACCTGATAGTGTTTATGTTATTGTACATTCCTTTGCTACTCCCGGTTTGAAAGCTCTAGCTGATACAATTACCGGATACATATCGTTTAATGGAAATGATGCTATTACTTTAGTAAATACAACATTTCCACAAGATATAGATGTTATCGGTGTTATTGGTCAAAACCCGGGAAGTGGAGGTTGGACAGGTAACGGAGTGTCAACAAAAGATAGAACTCTTCGCAGAAAGCCTTTAGTTCAGCAAGGTGTTCCTGCACCGCTTTCTTTTGATCCCTCTGTTGAGTGGAATGGTTTTCCTGTGAATGATTTTTCAAATATTGGGATGCACTCTTCTTCTTGTCATATTCCTTGTACAAACGATACAACGAATTTGAACAACTCTATTTGTGCGGGAGATAGCGTTTTGTTTAATGGAAATTATTTAAGTCAAGCAGGAACATATTACGATACACTTCAAAATATGGGAGGTTGTGACAGTTTAATCGTTTATAACCTAACGGTTAATCCACTTCCGAATATTACTGCTGTAGCATCTTCAGGTCTTATGTGTTCGGGAGATTCGGTATTGCTATACGCAACAGGTGGAGTGGTTTATGTTTGGAGTAACAATGTAAATGATAGCTCTTATGTATCGCCATCAACTACAACAACTTATGTTGTGTTGGGAGAAGATGCCAACGGATGCTTAGGAGAAGATTCAGTAAAAGTAATTGTGCAGAATACAGTTGTACCAACCATTACAATTTCAACACCAGATTCAATTCTATGTGAAGGGCAAGGTACTTCTTTTACTGCTGCGGTAACCAATGGAGGTATGAGTCCTACTTTTCAATGGAAAAGAAACGGTAATAATGTTGGAACAGGGTTGCAGACGTATAATTCGTTAGCTAATTTCACAAATAATGGAGATGTAATTACTTGTGAAGTAACTTCATCTTCAACTTGTGGTACAACGGTAGTTTCTAACGCAATTACACTTACGGTTATTCCAAATGATTCGATTACTGTTTCTGATAGTATTTGTATGGGAGATTCTTTTGTGTTTGGTTCTCAAACGTTGACAACGGCAGGAACTTACCAAGAAACTTTTCAAAACATCAATGGTTGTGATAGTATTGTTACTTTAGAATTATCGGTTAATCCGCTTCCTAACGTTACGGCAAATGCTTCTCAAGACACCATTTGTAACGGTTCTTCGGTTATTTTATACGGACAAGGAGCAAATTCTTATTTATGGAGTAATAATGTACAAGATTCTGTAGCCTTTGTTCCAGATTCAACAATGGAATTTGTGGTTACAGGAGTAGATGTGAATGGTTGCGAAAATTCAGATACTGTAACGGTTGTTATTAACGATTCGACAGGAAGTGTTTCAGTTTCTGTTACTTCTATGTCAGCTTGTATTGGTGATACCGTGAATGCAATGGCGTCAGTAGCACCTGCAAACGGAAGCATTCAGTGGTATAACAATGGAGTAGCAGTAGGAGGTGATTCGCTAACCTATGTTTTCGCTGTTAATGACTCCACAGCAACAACGGTTATTACAGCAGATTACTACACAACAGGAACTTGTGGAGGAACAGTTAGTTCAAATGTAGTTACCGTTACAAATATTCAATCGGATAGTGTTTCTATTAACCAAACAATTTGTGCGGGAGATTCTATCATGATTGGAAATTCTTACGAGAGTTTTGACTCTACGGGAGTTTATACTTTTAATTTAATGAATCTAGGTGGATGTGATAGTCTTGTAACGGTAAATGTAACGGTACTTCCGTCAGTAGTAACGGAAATAGCTGATACTACTTGTGCTAACTCTCCTTATTCTTTTAATGGTCAAACATATAGCCAAACAGGTGTATATTACGATTCTTTGGTTTCGGCAAATGGTTGCGATAGTATAATTAAGTTAAACTTATTTGTAAAACCAGTTGAAACAACTACGATGACAGAGTTTATCTGTACGGGTGATAGTGTTGTATTCGGTGGTTTTGCATATTACCAATCGGGAACGTATTCGGAAACTTTCCAAGGTACAAATGGTTGTGATAGCATCTCTACATTGAATTTGATTGTTGGTGCTACCGATACACTTCAAGTTGAAGATATTATTTGTGGTGGTGATAGTGTTATCTTTGGTTCGCAAGTATTAACGCAAACCGGTGTTTATGTAGAAACTTTTACAGCAAGTGGCGGTTGTGATAGTATCGTGGAAATGACCTTAGAAGTTGTACAGCCTACATCAGCAGTTGTGTTCGATACGATTTGCTCAAATGATAGCATTGTTATAAATGGTATGAGTATTACTCAATCAGGAGTTTATAACGATACATTAATCAATGCAGGAGGTTGTGATAGTCTTGTAGAATATCATGTTCATGTATTACCAAGTATGATCAACACGATTGAACAAACAGTTTGTTTAGGAGATTCTGTATTATTTGGTGGTGTTTATTATTACCAAGCAGGAACTTATACAGAGTCTTTACAAAGTGAAAACGGTTGTGATAGTATGGTAACCTTAGAATTGAATGTACAATTACCATTCGATACTTTGGTAAATGAAGCCATGTGCGATGGAAACAGTATAGTGTTTGGTTCGCAAACAATTACACAAGCAGGTACTTATACAGAAACCTTCCAAAGTGTTTTAGGTTGTGATAGCACGGTAACAATGGTTGTAAACGTTGGTACTGCCACCGACACAATGGTGGTTGATGAGATTTGTAGCGGAGAATTGTACTATTTCGGTAGTCAAGTCTTGACTTCAACAGGAACTTATACAGAGGTGTTTACAAATGCTACAGGTTGTGATAGTACAGTAACCTTGACGTTATCCGTAAAAGTTAATCCAATCGTTTCTATAACCGTTGTCGGAGGAGATTTAGTTTGTACTGAAGGAGATGCTTACCAATGGTTATTAAACGGTGATACTATACCAGGAGCAACTAATCAGACTTATACTCCAACAGAAAATGGAGTTTACACAGTGATAATGACAGCCTTCAATGGTTGTAGTGGAAGTAATAACTATACCGTACAAAATGTATCGGTTAAAGAATTTAACGGAGGTATTGTTGCTGTATCGCCAAATCCATCTAACGGAGTATTTACATTATCAGCTTCTCAAGCGGTAACTTATGTACTTTACAATGTGTTAGGCGAACAAGTTGCTTCTTCATCAGTTTTCTCTAAAGTTCACTCGATTAATGCAACGGATGCAGAAAACGGAGTTTACATGCTGAAAATTACGAATAGAGAAGGTAAAACGATTGTTAAACGATTGTTGAAACAATAGTAGAGAACTTTAAGCTAAGGTAAAAAGGGGAGCAATTTGCTCCCCTTTTTTGTTGGTTAAATTTACTTTCTAATTTTTTCAAGCAAAAAAGGAAGCAACGTCAAATCAGCTATCAAGGTAATAAAGAATACGGCAGAAGAAACCCAGCCAAAGATTTGAACAGGAATAAAATTACTTATACCAAAAGTAGCAAAACCTAAAATAAGCACTAAAGAAGTAGCAATAATTCCAAAGCCTAAGTCTAGGTTATTTTCTTTTAGTATAGCTTTTTGATAAACGATATGTATAGTGTCGTCAACGATTAGGCCTAAACAAACTACTGAAATAACGGCTGAAAGAATATTTAAGTCCAAGTCAAATAGATAGAAGAGAATAACAATAGAAGACAGAGGAATAAGATTGACCAAGAGACTAATGAAGGTGATGCTCATAGAACGGGTGAAGATGAGTAGTGTAATAAAAATAAATACAATAGAAAACAAAATGGATTGAAATAATGATTTTGCTAACCCTCTATCAATGTCGCTAATGAGAAGAGCTTTGCTAAATGTGTAAACTTCAAAATCGTTTTGATAGTTGTTGAGTAGAGTAGATATTTTTTGATAAGTTTCGTTCAGTTTACTCAAGTCCTTTAATCGTATTTCAAATCGATAAGCATCCCTATTTTTACTTTGGTATGGATTTCTTCTGCTCGATATTTTTATAAAGTTAGATAAGATACCAAAACGTTTTTTTAATGCATCAAGGTCTGCTACGGATTTTACAGTGCCTATATTTTCTATTTGCTTGAGTTCTTGCGTTATTTTTAATATTTCGCGTTTCATTTCCTTGTGTTTTTTAGGTAAAGTCTCTTCTCTTTTCTTCAGTACAATGGTTATTGATAGTTGAGAATCAAAATTGGAAATAAACTCTTTTTTGTTGGCAAAAATTTCTGCATTCTTGGGAACAAAAGAATCAAAGTCTGTATTAAACTTTAGTTGATCGTAAAACACTAAAGCTAAGATGGGCAGACCGATAAAAGCATAAGTAAATTGTCTTTTATAATGGTTTAAAAAGTTAAGAAATCGAACAAAAAAATGTTGTGGTAATGGATGTGTTTCGATTTGCAAAATTAAATACGGTGAAGCTAAATAAGTGACGAAAAATGAAATCAAAACAGAAATAGAGATAATGATGCCAAAGTCTGTAATATTTGGAATGCTACTCAATAGGAACGAACTAAAAGCGATGGCTGTAGTCAGCGAGGTGAAAAAAGAAGGAACGACGTATTTTTGTATGCTCTCTTTTAGTTTATCGTCTCTATTATTTTGCTTACTTTGAAAGTAACCAGAAAGTAAATGAATAGCATCTGCAAGGGATAGAATCAGTATAACAGGAATACTTAATGCTGTAATTAAGTTTATGTTTATTTGTAAGACAGTAAGTAAAAATAGGGTAGGAATAATTGAAAATAAAATAATGAGTAGTGTATATAATAATGCTTTTACGTCTTTAAAAGCGTAGTATACAATTAGCGTAAAAATCAGAAGAATAACCACGCTGAGTAGAATAATATCGTGTTGCAAAGCACTAGTAATGGCTTGTTCGATATGAAAATGACTAAGACTTTTAATTTCTTTTATGCCTTTGTATGTACGGTTGACGATGTTATTGAACCGTTGTAAATTAAAATTGTGGGTTGAGTCTAATTTTAAAACAAAGAGAAAGGAAGTTTGGTCTTTAGAAATAAGATTGTCAACAACGGGGAGGGTAGATGCTTTTTTTAAAGTAGAGTCAATCGGTATTTTTGTTTTAATTTCATTTTTGAATAAGCGTTTGGATTGATGGATAGAGTTGACTGAAACTCCTGTGAAAACTTCGGTAAGTTGGTGTTCTAATTCTTCTATACTTTCAAAAACTTCTTGGGTATTAGCCGATAAATCGGGGTTTATTTTGAGTTCTACAAAGTCGGTAACATCAAAAAACGAAGCGATTTTTTTTCCTGATAAGTAGAATCGGTTGGTTTCAATTCCAAAACCGTCCATCGGTTGCTCAATTTTGGGAAGGCGTATGAAAGAAGCCGATACAATTTCTAATAAAATTACAATCGCAAACAGGAGTTTTTTGTGTAAAATTAATTTCTCAGCAGTGTTATGTAGAAACGATGTATTCAAATTTTGTTTGTTTTTTTCGATGAATTATTTTTTCTTTTTTCCTTTCCATTGCCAATAGAAATAAGGAAATAGAGGGAGAGGAAAAGATTGTTTTGCTTTTATGTCAGGAAAATATCCATTTATGGCAACAAGTTCTACCCTTAAATTTCTTAAAACTGCGAATCTGTTTTTGTAAAACGGAGCTATTCGGAATCCGTAGGTGATTTGTATTTTGCGAGGTACATTTTCAAGATAAGTTAAGGTAGAGCCGTACGTGTAACCTATATGATAGCTAATCCAATCGGATGGTCTGTAATCTATACCGAATGAGAGATTAGGATTCCAACTCTTTGAGAATGTTTTTGTTTGAAAATGTAATGAATCATTATTCTGCATAATTAATTCACCAATGTAATCAATTCCTGACGATAGGTTAAAATTCCATTTGTTTTTTAATGTGTAACCTATTACGGGTTTAAGATGAAAATAAGAACCCTTTTCCCATACGTTTAAGGTTGGGGTTTTAAATCGTTGTAGTGTGTCCCAAAAATGAACAAACATAGCTTCTATGGCTAATGTAGGTATTCGTCCTTTTTGATGATTGAATCTATACCTGAAATTGAGGCTTGGTATTGGTTTCTTTAAATTGGTGAAAGCTCCGAAAATCCAAGGTAAAAAGTCAATTTGGGCTGTTAGGTTATCGGTAATCCCTACGAATGCCCAACTGGGGAAAGGAAGTGTTTGCAACGATTGGGCATAAATCCATTCTCCTTTCTTTAATGTATATGGAGTTATACAGTCAACGGGATGAAGGTATGCATCGTCTTTCAGCGAATTTATTTTTTTTACAGAATCATTTTGTCCGACTATAAAAAATGGAAAAAGAATGATTGTTATGAGTGTTAATTTTTTCATTTTTATTGTAGTAAAGTCCACTTATCTGCATTTCATTATTCAATACGCGTTAGGGATAGAAGTGGCATCCTTTTGTGTTGTTGCGTATATGCAACACAAAAGATATAACGGATAGCCCGACCCCAAAACAGAAAAAGCACGTATCCCGATAGGGTATGTGCTTTTTCTGTTTTGGGGGAACGCCCAAATGTTAGATATGCAATGGTTTTCCCATCCAAGCTCCTAAAGCAGCTT
>JALWSJ010000397.1 GCA_026993705.1 Flavobacteriales bacterium | reverse complement strand
AGCGTACGAAAAGACACAATTAGAAAAAAAATATCCTGAGTTCAAAGCATTGTTAAAAGAATATAGAGATGGTATTCTATTGTTTGATATTACCGATAAAATGGTTTGGAGTAAAGCTGTAAAAGATACAGTAGGATTAGAATTGTATTATGACGCCAATAAAGGTAAATACATGTGGCCGGATAGAGTAGAAGGAAAGATTTTTTCATCGAGTAACAAAAAGATTATCAAAAAAGCCTATAAGTTAGCGAAGAAAGGAAAAATAGCAAACGATTCGATTGTGAACTACCTAAATCAAAGTTCGCAACTAAACGTAAAATTGGAATCGGGAACGTTTGAAAAAGAAAATCATCCCTACTTGAAAAATCAATCATGGAAAAAAGGAGTTAACAAACCTGTTTTGATTGGAGAAAAATATGTGTTTGTGATTGTCGATAAAGAGTTACCGAAACAACCTAAAAAGTTATCGGAGGCAAAAGGAATGATTACAGCAGATTATCAAGACTATTTAGAAAAAGAATGGTTGAAAGAGTTGGAGAAAAAACACAAAATAGTTGTAAACAAAGAGGTATTATATTCAATCATAAAATAGCAAATCTTTCTTTTGTCGTTGTTGGGCTATTTGTCTTTTTGCTTGTTTCTTGCAATGAAGACGCAAAGGGAGTACCCCAAAACGCAATAGCTCGCGTAGGAAATGATTACCTTACCAAAGAGCAGTTATTAAGACAAATGCCCGAAGATTTATCTTCCGAAGATAGTATTGCTTTTACCGAACAGTTTATTCAAAAATGGATAAAGGAAGAGATTATTGTCCAAAAAGCTGAAGAGGTGTTACCCGAGGAAAATAAAGATGTAACCGAACGGTTAGAGGAGTACAGAAAATCTTTGCTGATATACGCTTACGAACAGGCCTATCTGGTCAACAGATTAGATATCTCTGTTACTGAAAGAGAAATAGCCGGATATTACGAAAGTCATAAAGAAGATTTTTTGCTAAAAGGTTTTATTATCAAAGGCTATTATGGAATCTTTAAAGATAGTATTGATGTAGAGCCCGTAAAAGAATGGTATTTGCTTAAAAATACACCCAAAGATTACATCAGTCTATTTGGTTTTTCTGAGATAAATGCAGTAGATTATCACTTAGATACGCTGAACTGGATGTACTTTGATGAAATAATGGATAAAATACCTCTAGAAAATAACATTCACAAAAACTCGTTCATTAAACATAAACGGAAGATTTATTTTGAAGAAGGTGGCTTTATCTATTTTCTAAACGTATTGGATTATAAATTGGAAGATGAACTGTCCCCATTAGAATTTGAAAAGGATAAGATAAAAGCAATAATAATTAATAAAAGAACGAAGAAAATAAGAACTGAATTAGCAGAAAATCTCTATAACGATGCTCTTAAAAGCAAAGATGTAGAGGTTTTTGAGAAAAATCTGCTCATAAACAAAAAGACTAAAGAATGAAATTAATAAGCCTATTTACGCTATTGATATTGCTGGCAACAAACAATATTACAGCTCAAAAAATCATTGATAAAGTTGTTGCAGTTGTGGGCGATAAACCCGTTTTGTATTCTGAAATCGAAGGACAAAAATTGCAAGCCAAACAACAAGGAATTGAAGTGAGCAAAGAAGATGAAATACTCATCTTAGAAGACTTAATGTTTCAAGGCTTATTGCTACATCAAGCTCAAATAGACAGTATTGAAATAAAATCAGCACAAGTCAATGCCGAGTTAGAACAACGAATACAATATTTTGCAGCTCAAATTGGTGGAATTGCAGAACTAGAAAAATTCTATGGAAAATCAATAGAGGAAATCAAAGACGAGTTTTACGAGCAAATAGAAAATAGATTAAAAACGCAACAGATGGAGGCTAAAATTACAGAAGATGTAAAGGTTTCACCAAAAGAAGTGCGTACGTTTTACAACAAAATACCAAAGGACAGTATCCCTGAAATCAACAGTCAGGTTTCGGTTGCTCAACTAGTCATCAGACCAGAAGTAACCTACGAAGAGAAAAGAAAAATAAGAGAAGAACTAAGTAAAATAAGAGGAAGAATTTTGTCGGGAGAATTGACCTTTAATGTAGCAGCGGAATTTTATTCAGAAGACCCTGGTTCAAAGAAAAAAGGTGGCGACTTTGGTTGGGTAACCCGAGGTACATTTGTTCCAGAGTTTGATGCCGTAGCATTTAAAGTTCCCATAGATGAAGTTTCAGAAATCTTTGAGACACAATATGGTTATCACATAACAGTTATCGAAGAACGTAGAGGAGAACAATTTAAAGGACGGCATATTCTATTGAGTTTCAAGCCCGACGATAAACAATTATTATTAGCAAAAAACAAACTCGATTCCATAAAAACAGAAATTGAAAAAGGAAATTTAACTTGGGAAGAAGCCGTTTTAAAATACAGCAACGACGACCAAACCAAAGGAACAAGAGGAGTGATTTATAACGAACAAACAGGAAGCAGTTATTGGGATATGCGAGAACTTGACCCGCAAGTATTTTCCGCAATAAAAGACTTGGAAGTAGGCGAAATATCAGCCCCACAGTTGATACAAACTCGCGATGGAATGGCGTACCGAATTATAAAATTAGTAGATAGAACCAAACCACACAAAGCAAATTTAAAAGATGATTATCGCTTGATTCAAACCTTCGCTTTAAGAGAAAAAAAGCAAGAAACTATAAAAAAATGGGTAAACAACAAGGTGAAAGACGTTTACGTTCGTATTGACGACGAGTATAAAAATGGAAATTTCACCTACGATTGGTTAGATAAATAAGAGTTGGAATATACTAAATATTTGGGCGTTCCCCAAAACGACAAAACGAGCATTTCGCTAAGGCGAAACGCTCGTTTTGTCGTTTTGGGTCGGGCTATCCACTGTATCTTTTGCCCTCCAAAAGGAGGGAGGGCAAAAGGATGCCGTTCCTATCCCTAACGC
>JALWSJ010000396.1 GCA_026993705.1 Flavobacteriales bacterium | reverse complement strand
CGTTACCTTTTCGCCCATGCTCCTCTGTTCAGGACGGTTTTGGTCTTCTTTTTTTTTTCTTTTTCTTCGCTTTAGTGGTTTTTTTCTTTCCTAACTACTTAGGTCATCCAGATAATTATACTGTAGCAAATCCAATGGTTACCCCAGCGCATATAGTACCTGAGTGGTATTACTTACCGTTTTATGCGATTTTACGTTCCATTCCAGATAAATTGGGCGGCGTTGTTGCTATGTTTGGATCTATAGCAGTATTGTACTTAGTACCCGTGCTAAATACATCTAAAATACGCAGTTCTTGGTTTCGCCCTATGTTTAGGCCGTTCTTTTGGCTATTTGTTGTCTGTGGGTTAGTCTTAGGTTGGGTAGGAGGTTGTACTCCGGAAGCACCCTTTGTTCAAATAGGTCAAGTGATGACTATTTATTATTTTAGCTTCTTTTTCCTAATTATACCTTTTATAGGTTACTTGGAGAATAAGTTTAATCTCCCAGGTTTGAGCTCTCTTTAGGTCGCTCTAGATACTCTTTTAGAAATTTTCGTGGAATAAAGCAGTTAGGTTAGCTTAACAGGCTCATGACCTGTGTGTCGGAGGTTCAAATCCTTCTTCCGCGATAAAATGCTAATTATCCTTTCATTAGGTTAATGTATTGAATGTTTACTGTTTTACGAAGACTATATAAGTTAACCAGAATTGCTAGGCCGATTGCAGACTCAGCCGCTGCCACGGTAATTATAATTAATGTGAATATCAGTCCTGAGAGGTCATCTGAATAGGCAGTAATCGTAGTAAATATTAAGTTTACCGCTAGTAGCAGCAGTTCAATTGACATTAAAAGTACTAAGAGATTCTTTCGGTTTAGATATATCCCGCTTACGCCCAAAAAAAAGATTACCAAGAATAGTAGTAAGAGATTATTTAAAGTTGGACTTAATAACATTTATTACCTATTATACCCTTTTTGTTTTTACTATTTGACACCATTTTTTAGTTGTAAATAGCATTAGATATCCAAAGTATGTAGGATACTTCTTTCTTACCCTTGGTGGGAATCGAACCCACAGTGCCTTGAAAAGAGCGACGGATTTTGAATCCGTTGTGTTTACCTATTTCACCACAAGGGCCTCCAATTAAAAAATCGATTTCATCAAGGTGATACGATTTGAACATACAACCTTCTGTTCCCAAAACAGACGCGCTACCAAGTTGCGCTACACCTTGTTGTATTTAAAAAAAGAAAATTTGATGCTCCATAAAAGTAATTATGTCACTTCTTAACTTACTTTTTACTGTTTATGCGCTAATTTTTGTTTCATCTGCTTATCTAATTATAGGGTCCAAAAATCCTATACACTCTATTTTGTTCATGGTTATGTGTTTTTTCTGCGCGTCTAACTTGTTGATAATGATTTCAATGGAATTTGCAGCCCTACTTTTTTTGATAATCTACGTTGGAGCCATTGCGGTTTTGTTCCTATTTGTAGTTATGATGATGAACATTAAAGTAACCATTTCAAACTTTAATATTTTACGATATTTACCGGTTGGTGGTGTCCTAGGAATCCTATTCGCTTTACAACTTAGTCGAAATATCACTGGTTTCAGCGCACAGAGTGCTGGTTCAAAATATTTTGCGTGGACCACGGAATGGTTTTCTGATTTAGTTTGGTCAGATTGGTTCTCTGTAGAAGAAAAGGAAAATGCTATTAGTGCGCTGGGGAAGGTTTTATATACACACACCTATGATTTGTTTTTATTGTGTAGTATAGTTCTCTTCATTTCTATGCTTGCAGCAATCTTGTTAACTCTACATACTAGGGATAGAAGAAAATTTTATGTCGATAATACCTCGGTCCATGTGACAAAAATTATTTCGGTTAAATAGGTCCACAGCTATTTTTTCAGCCTAGTAGCTAGTGTAGATGTATAGCGTCGTTTAGATATAGACATGTTAATATGGTAAATACGTACGCTTGTAACATTGCTATGCCGATTTCTAGACCGGTAACTGCAAAGACAACAACCAGTGGAACTAGACTTAAAAGGTAGAATATTCCCCCAATGGACAACATACTCCAAGCAAATCCGGCTAGAATTTTCAGGAGAGAGTGTCCGGACATCAAATTAGCAAAAAGTCGAATTGCTAAACTGAATGCTCTGGCTACGTAGGAGATCAACTCTATTATGACTAAGAAAAAAGAAAGTACTAATGGAGTACCACTTGGTAACAATATGCTGAAGAAATGTATTTTGTGAGTGTAGAAACCTATTAGAGTAACCCCTATAAAAATGGATAGAGATAGACCAAAAGTTACGATTATGTGACTAGTAACGGTGAAGCTGTACGGGATCATCCCCAATAAGTTTGCGATTAAGATAAATGTAAACAGGCTAAATATTAGTGGAAAGTATTTAAGTCCTTCCTTCCCGACGTTTTCTATAACCATATTAAGGATGAACGAGTAAAGTTCTTCGGTTACTGTTTGCCATTGATTTGGTAGTATAGTTTTGTTAGAAGTACTCAAAAGGAATAAGTAAACTAAAATAAACAAGATGAGTATGCAAAACAAACTTGAGTTAGTAAATGAGATATCCAATCCCTGCAGTTGAATCGGAATTATTTGAACAATTTCGAACTGTTCTAACGGCGAATAGTTGGATATATTAAGCATTAGAGAGGTTTATTATCCACAATTTTATTTTTATCTCTTGTTAAACTCTTCTCATTTTAGAGGGTCGAGTTCCATTATACATGATGGGTTGAACGTTTTGTATTCGTAGGAGCCGTACATTATTCTTTGTAAAGTAAACGAGTAAAATACCTAGCGCTGTAGATAGTTTTCTTTTATATCCCGCAACGTATAGAATTACCTGTTGGGTATTTTCTTCTTTTAACCTTTTTATTAAGGTTCTAATGACTTGGTGCGTTGCATATCCGGTCTTTTTTTTGGAGCCTTTTATTCCTAGTCTTCCGCAGGAAAAGTGGT
>JALWSJ010000395.1:8662-11697 GCA_026993705.1 Flavobacteriales bacterium | reverse complement strand
TAGTAACAGTATGTATGTTCTGTACCTAATCCTAACATAAATTTCTATTTTTTTTGTTTAGGTACAAAAGTCAGTGTATTTTAATCATCTTACAAGACGTACTTCACCGTACGCTTACGATGGATAAGAGAAATAAAAATGCTTTATTAGGCTCTTTTCAATATTTAAATGGTATAATTGGTTGATTCGCACACTTAATCGCCCCATCTTTTTGATGCTTACAATAGTTTCAAAAAAATAAGAAACACGAAAAGCCCGTTATTAAAATAACGGGCTTATACCTTTCTAATAAGAAAACTATCTTAACTCCTTAACTAAAGAGCCTCTTCCTCTTTCACCATTACAACTTTTCCTTTGTAATACAATTTACCTTCAGACCAATGAGCTCTATGATATAAATGTGCCTCTCCGGTTGTAGGGCAAGTAGCTATTTGTTGTTTACCTGCTTTATAATGCGTTCTTCTTTTATCTCTTCTTGTCTTCGACGTTTTTCTCTTTGGATGTGCCATTATCTATGGTTTTATTATTTTATACTTAATTATTCTTTTTTAACTTTCTCAATGCTTCCCAACGAGGGTCTACTTCCTCATTTTCAAATATTTCATTTTCTCTATCTTCTACTAATAAGTATTCGTCTAAAAGCCGGGATACATCAACACTGCATTTTCCTTCCGGATGTACTACCTTAATCGGCTTACACAAGTTGATAAATTCAACGATGAAAGGTGATAAATCAATTTCAAATTGAGAAGATGGAATATTCCTGATTTCATCGTCTAAAAACAAATCTTCTGCATCGGTGAATTTAAAAATTTGTCTAAACTCCCTACTTACAGGTTGACTTAATGGTTCTAAACATTTATCACACTCCAAATCTAATGTTCCTGCAATCGAAAAGTTAAACAACATCATTGTTTCTGACTTTTCCAACTCTACTTGAACCGTTACATCCCCTTCTTTTATTTCTGAATACTCAAAAGCATCAAAGAACTCTTTTCCTATTTTAAATTCATAAGTGTAACTTCCTATTTTCATTCCACTGAATGGAATTATATATTCTGTTAACTTTTTCATTTCTTTAAAATTCGGACGGCAAATATACTGTTTTTTTTTATTCTTCAAACATCTAATTGCAAAAACATTGTATTAAACTATAAATTCCATTCCCTTTACTCTAATTACGTACGCGTTAGGAATAGAAGTGACATCCTTTTGGGCTGCATATATGCAACCCAAAAGATATAATGGATAGCCCGACCCTTTTCTGACCAACAAACGTTTCGCGAGAGCGACATGTTTGTTGGTCAGAAAAGGGGAACGCCCAAAATCTAATTATTACTTGCTTCTTCTGGTTCTATAAACCCGATAAGGACAGAAACGCAACCCTGAAACTCGAGTGAATGTGTTGTTTTTTCTCCGTTTACAACAACCTGTAAAATCAGTTTTTGGGTAGAGGGTACTTGAAAATCAAAAATCTGCTCCTCGCCTTTTTTACTTTTATAAACTACATTTCGGTCAGCATCCAATAATGCAAAAGTTACATCTCCTAATTGTTCTTCATTGCAGACAAACAAACGGTATTTTTGACCACTGTAAAAACTCAAAGCCAACTCCGCTGTATCTCCTCTCGCTAGTATCGCTGCGTTTAACTGTTCATTGAATTTATAATCATCCAATTGTGCTATACAATGTTTTTTTGTAAAATGCTTACATTGAGCAGTACCGAGTAGTGGTAAAAGCAAAGCGACTACAAAAATTATTTTTACTACTTTATTCATACCTTATTATATATAGATAAAACCATAGTAATTAACTTACGATTTCTGTTCTTATTTCTTCTACTTTATCGATAATTTCATTCAGCAATTCGTCCGACATTTCTAATTTTATTTTTTGCCCTATCATTCCAGGTTCCGTGTTCGGCTCTTTTACTTCTTTTATTTGATCGAATAATTCTTTTAATTCTTCTAAATTCCCCATTACCTCATCAAGCCCGGCTTTATTCTGATACGTTTTTACAAGACCTATTAAATTGTCTAACGAATATTTTTGTTCAGCAATTCGTTGTTTCAACTCTTCATTGTCCGGAGTCATACGTACAAACTGCGTAGCCAAATACAACGATTCAATCCAACCTCCGACAATCACTAATGCAGAAATATTATCTCTCCCTTGTTCTTTTAAGTAAGCATCCAATTCCCAAAAAGTCTCGTTAACGATAACCTGCATAGAATCTCGATTATCAATATTGTCTTGTATTCTATTTTTTACATCCTCATTAAAAACTTGCTCAACTCCCAATTTACGTCCAAGTTTACTCACACAACTTAGATAAAAAGAGGTTTCGGTAGATTTATTAAAAACCGAAGCATAAGTTAAGTCAGCTCCGTAAACCCCCATATTGAGACCTTTCTTCGATAAACTTTCATAGTCATCTGCTTTCATCGGGTCATTCGGGAAATCAAACACATATTTAGCTCCTGCTCTTTGCAATATACTTACAGTTTCTGTTGGCGAAGGTATATTATATACAATATTCTCAATTCGTTCGGTTCTCCCCCCTCCATCGTCTTCCTTCTGAACCTCGCTTTCTTCAACACCTTTCAATATTTCATCTTCTGCATTCTCGCAACCAATTATAGCAAAAACAAGTAATACGGGTACAATTATTCGTCTCATATATTCATTACATTTATTGCCAAATATAATCACTTATCCTTAATTAAAGACAAACTAAGCACTTTTTTTATCTTTTTTAGGGCGTTCCCCTAATTTACAAAAGACACATATCGCTCTCGCTCAACGTATCTTTTGCAAATTAGGGTCGAGCTATCCACTATATCTTTTACCCTCCAAAAGGAGGGAGGGCAAAAGGATGCCGTTCCTATCTCTAACGCAAGTACAATACGCAAAAAAAAATCATAATTATTCCCCATAATCAAAATAAAACTTTACTTTTGCAGTTCGAAAAATTATTTATTCATTTAATTAACGGGATTTCGGATCCTTTTAAAACAATTAAAAAACAACAGAAT
>JALWSJ010000395.1:0-8652 GCA_026993705.1 Flavobacteriales bacterium | reverse complement strand
TGCAAAGACACGGTAAAAAAGGAAAACCTTTTTACCACTTAGTAGCTGCTGATGCAAGAGCTAAAAGAGACGGTAAATTCATTGAAAAAATAGGAATTTACAACCCTAATACCAACCCTGCAACCATCGATATTAAATTTGATAGAGCTTTGGATTGGGTAATGAAAGGAGCACAACCTACCGACACAGTAAAAGCATTATTATCTTATACAGGTGTTCTTTATAAAAAACACTTATTGGTAGGTGTAAAAAAAGGAGCGTTAACAGAAGAACAAGCTGAAGCAAAATTTCAAGCTTGGAAAACTGAAAAAGACGCTAAAATTCAAGCTAAAATAGACAGTATCAACTCTGCAAATAAAGCTACTAAAGACGCAGCTTTTGCAGCTGAAACAGCTCAAAAAGAAGCAATGGCTAAAGAAATTGCAGCTAAAAATGCACCAGAAGAATCTACAGAAGAAGAATAATTCTTTTTACTTTATTTATAACAAAAAGACCGAGCTAAATTAGTTCGGTCTTTTTTGTTGCTTTATACTTATTACATCTATACATAAAAAAAGCCCCTTTTAAAAAACCGTAGGGGAAACGAGTTTTCAAAAGAGGCGAGATAAATAGCAAGGGGTAGCTATTATCTTTTCAGGGGTAATCAGCGGGGTAGTCAATTTAATGAGGGATAGATTAATAATAGTTGCAAGGGAACTACACCCTTTTTATAATCTGCTATATGTTAAATATTTCTTAACTACACCACAAATAAAACCGAAAAAAACCAATAACACAGCACCTATGTTACGAACGATACAAAAATGTAAACGAAATGCAACTTTTAGTCTAATTTTCTTAAATCAAGCTCCTTCTTTGAAAAAAGAGGAGGTAATAAATCAAAATCAATACCGGTAGTTTCTTTAGAGAAAATTGCATGAACCAATCGTTCAAATTGCGTCTGAAACGCTGCTAACGTCCACTGTCCGAACAAAGTATGCCCACTTTCATATTCTCCTACCTCATACCCTTCTTTTGTAGTTATATACCCCATATAAGAATTAGCATAAGAGGATAATACTACCTTTTTAACTCCGTATTGTTGCGTTAGTTTCAATACAGTTTCCTCTAATCTGACACCTGCTATTGTCGTTATTTCTCCGGGCACACCGAGAAGAATTAACTCACCAATTAAAAATAATTGAATAGGTAAAATAGTTGGTACAAGTGTATTTTCTTTTAACGCCCCCGCTCTATACTGAAGATTCATTTCAGCTACGGATTTATCAACAAAACTCAGGAATACATCCATTCTGTTTTTCCCTAACATTTGTTTTGTGCTAGCATTCAGGATTATATCCTTATCCCCTTGCGAATCAACATCAGAGTTACCAATTGAGTTCACCATAGAATTTATTCGGCTTAACAAAAAACCGCCCAACTGTTCTATTCCTTTTCCATCCACTCTTGTTCCCACAAAAAAAGGGACTCCAAAACAAGCATCTGACGTTCGTTGTTTTTTTATACCTCCTGTATATTTTGAGGAAACTTCAATAGCTGTAAAATCAGAAAAAAATAATAAAGAGTTAATTTTTTCGGATAGTTGAATTCCCTTGCTATCCTCTAATATACCTTTCACAACTTCATACTGCTTTCGACCATTTCTCAACGCATAGAAATGATCATTTTGAATGCGTACTTTTGCTCTTATCACCTGTTCGTTTTTACCATGAAAATGAGGCGAAATATCACCTGCTTTTCCTTGAGCGAAAATATGAACAGAATTAGGATATTCCTCCTCTAATAGTTGAGCCGCATATCCTTTATTGTCGAAAGAAATCGCTGTGTTATTATTCCCTATACATGTTGCATGTACTCCCAACCAGTTAACACTCCCTAAAGTTACATCATTTTCTGATAAAACATGAAGAACGTTTACCCGATTATCTAGAGCAAAACGAGGATCTTTAACTTCTTCTTGTATTTCAGGATTGTTATTATATGCCTTTAATGAACGGTTCCAAGCTATATTATCTAATGGATTAAATTTTCCCTCTTTTAATATAATTTTCGCTGGTTCTACTTGAGCAAGAGCCGAATTAATAGACTCAACAATAGCCTCCACATAAGCCTTTTGAATTTTTGGTCTAAACTTAGGTGTTGAGAATGAATAAAATGCATATTCTGAAAATCCACTTGGGGCAGAATGCGTATGCTGAGCAGTTAGCATTAAATTGTGTCTATTAACTGTTTTAGCGTCTAATTGGGATAAAGCCTCCCTTTGAATCCCTGGTGTAATAAAAGCCATTTCAACATTAGAGAACACCAATCTTTTATCGTTAATTTCTATAACACAAGTGCGAACATGCAAGGGAGTTGATTGCGACTTTCCTCTATTTGCCCACTTCCCATACCCCATAAAGGCAACATTTATATAAGGAAATTTAATAGTTGTTTTTGAAAAACCTACACGTACAGACATATTGAGAAAAAAACTTGGTAAAACAAGAAAAAGCACCTACCCCCTCTTTTGTTTAAAAAATGATTTCATTAAAGAACTACACTCTCCCTCTAAAACTCCACCTTTAACAATTGTGGTTGGATGTAATACCTTTTCCGATAAACGTAAAAAGCCACGTCTTTCATCCGATGCTCCAAAAACAATCTTACCTACCCTCGTCCAAAATGAAGCTCCCGCACACATTACGCACGGTTCTAAAGTTACGTACAACGTACACTTATCAAGATATTTATGCCCTAAATATTCAGTAGCAGAAGTAAAGACCTGCATCTCAGCGTGAGCGGTAAAATCTGTTAATTGCTGTGTTAAATTATGCCCCTTCGCAATAACTCTCTCATTTAACACCAACACAGCACCCACAGGAACCTCATCTTTTTCAATAGCTTTATTAGCTTCCTCTAGTGCTAACCTCATATAGAACTCATCACCAACAGGGTTTAACACGTTTATCGACATCTTAAAAAGTTCTAATACATTTTATCTATAATTATAACACCCCATTCCCCACATACTTACCATCTTTATAGACTTCTATCCTCTCAAGTAAACCATATTCGTCATAAATATAATGTTTACCATCGATTAATTTACCGTCTTTAAACTCACCATCCATCAGAATATCCTTATTGTCATTATAGGTTTTATGATAGCCATCCACTATTTCTGTTCCTCCCATATTTTTCACACCTTCAACCGCTAATCCCTCACCTTTAGTTTCTTCTTTTTTAACTTCTACAGGAGGGTTTACTCTCGCTTTTTCTTCACGTTTCAACATTTTTCCCGATTCATCAAAAATCATAATTTCCTTAACATCTCCATTAGGATAATAGCGAATTGCTTTCCCGTTTTCTACTCCATTAACGGTAGTAAACTCAAGTTCTACTTGACCATTGTCATAAAAATATTTTACAACTCCAGTCGTTTTTCCGTTTTCATTGAATTTCTTTTCTTGAGCCAACGTCCCATTTGGATGATACCTTTTAAAATCGCCCGTATAAATACGCCCTTTCCAAAATCCTGCCTCCTCTAAATTTCCGTTCTCATAATAAGTTTTAAAATCACCGTAAGCTCTACCGTTTTTAAAATAAATCTCACTCATTAAATTTCCATTCGGAAAATACTTTTTCCATAAACCATATTTTCGATTACTTTTATACCGTCCTTCTTCAACAATATCATTGGGCTTATACCCTTCAAAATTCCGCATATGAGCGTAAATAATCCAATAGCCTTCCTTCTTGCCGTCAATCTTTTGATTAATCGTATCATTATCTTGCCCATAATCTGTGTCCACTACAGCCCACACACCGTTAGTAAGTAACAGCGTAAAAAAGAACATTATAAAAAGTGATTTATGCATTTCGTTTACATTTTTGTGTCGTTCGTAACATTTTAAAGTGGGGAAGCACAATGCTAAGATAGAAAAATTCAACCCTAAAAACAAGCTATTGTGACGAACGTACTCAAATTAATGACGAAAAACTACCCCGCCAAATCAGGATTTATATTTTCCAACATGACCCTTGTCATTTTTTCTAAATCAAATTTAGGTCTCCACCCCCAGTCTTTACGTGCGACTTCATCATTTATAGACGCAGGCCAAGTAGAAGCTATTGCTTGTCGATAATCCGGTTTATATTCAATCTCAAAATATTTAACTATTTGACGAATACTTTCAAATAATTGATGAGGAGTGAAAGAAAGTGCAGCGATATTATACGAAGAACGAATAGTAATATCAGAAGAATTAGCGTCCATTAATTTTAGTGTTGCATCAATAGCATCTTCCATAAACATCATCGGCAATTCCATATCTTTATCTAAGAAACATACAAACTTTTCATGTGCCTTTGCTTTGTAAAAAATATCTACCGCATAATCTGTCGTCCCCCCTCCGGGCAAAGCTCCATAACTAATAATACCCGGATAACGGACACTTCTTACATCAACTCCATAATTTTTATGATAATACTCACACCAACGTTCCCCTGCTAACTTGCTAATTCCATATACAGTTGTTGGCTCCATAATAGTACGCTGTGGTGTATCGTTTCTCGGTGTAGTTGCTCCAAATACGGCAATAGAACTCGGCCAAAAAACTTTTTTCACTTTATTTTCTTTAGCTAAATCAAGCACATTAAAAAGTCCGGTCATATTTAACTCCCACCCAAATGATGGGTTTTTCTCAGCTGTAGCAGAAAGTAAAGCTGCAAGCAAATAAACATCTGTAATTCCATATTTTTCAACCACTCTTAACAGACCTTCTTTATCTAATACATCTAATAATTCAAAATGACCATTCAATAAAGAAGAATCTGACTTGGGATTTTTTATGTCTCCTGCTACTACATTTTCTTTACCGTATTTTTTCCGCAAAGCTGAGACTAACTCTGTTCCAATTTGCCCCGAAGCTCCAACAACCAACACCTTTGTTTCCATCTTTTAAATAGTTTTAGACCACAAAGATAAGAATAAGAGCGTTGCAAAATTCATTCTACAAAAATATTAAAGCCTATATCTTTATAGACACTCTTATTAAATTATTTTAGAAAATTCTACTCGTGTAATTAAGGGTTTAACAAATTTAATTTTTAATCGCCCCCCTTTTTTTTGAAATAATCACGTTTCAATTACCGAGAACAAATTTATTTAATACCATTTAAACATTGAAATGGTATAATTGCCTAAAACACAAGAATTATGAAAAATAAAAAAATAACAATAAATACAGAAAACGGTACTAAAACTGTTCAAAAAAAAAAAAAAAATTAAACGATAGAAATTAGTCGTGGGTTAAAATAAATACTCCGTAAAATAATATATAGAATATTATATATTTGCGGAGTATTTTTAATCTTTACTACTTGGAACTGGATAAAGAAAACATAGAAAAAATAAAAAACAATGACCGCAGAACAGTCTTAGAATTGTACCGCTACACTTTTAACGCCCTTATGGGAAGTGCAGTACGCTACAAGAACAACCAAGAAGACCAGATGGTTATTGTTAACAATTGTTTTCTTAAAATTGTCAAGAATATTGATAAATACAAAATAGGAACTGCTTACTTTTCTTGGGTAAAACGAATAGCCCATAATGAAATTATTGATACCTTTAGAAAAGAGAAAAATTATAAAGAATTATTTAACCACGAAGTGGACGAAACAATCATTAACGTTGAGGAAACTTCTACAATAGACAAAGAATTTGAGGAAGAAGAGTTGCTAGCAATGTTAAATGAATTACCTCCGGCAACTAAGATTGTTTTTAACCTATTTGCAATAGACGGGTATTCGTACAACGAAATTGCAGAGCAACTCGGAATTGGAAAAGAAACTGTAAAATGGCATTTGAAAAGTGCAAGGAAAAAGTTAAGAGCTAAATTAACTAAAGTTAAAACAAATTGAGCAACGAAGACAAACATATCGACCAACTATTCAGAGACAAACTCTCATCAGCCGAATTTGATATTCCGGATGCTTTTTTGGACGACCTCAATACAAGGTTAGACATGCTACCAACTACCAAAAACAAGAGTAAGAAAGTTTTCTTTTTTTGGCTGGGAGGAATCATTGGTATAGCTTTGCTTATCATAGGTAGCATTATATGGTTTGTTCCGAGTAACTCAACTAGCCATGTTGCAACAACGCAAGTTTCTACAAATTCAGAAAACCTAAACCAAACGCAGAACCAAACTATCCAAAACACAAGTAAAGAAGAGGTTCAATCCACTCCCCCTATACATAATACTTTGACTAACGAAAAATCATCTGCTGATAAAAATAACGAAACAGAGGAAACAAAAAAACTAGAAAAAACACAAACAGTTGCCCAAAAACAAAATTATTCCTCTATTGAATCTACAACTACGAAATCACCTTTGAAAAACAATAGGGACACAAAACAAACCAATACCATAAAATCAACTAAAACAAAAGAAAACGCAACAAAAGAACATAAAAACTCTTCTGTTTCAACTACTAACAACGAACACACAGACAAAAACACCATAAAAGAAACAAAAAACAATAACATATCAAATAAAGAGACCAAAGCAGAAGCAGAAGCACAACAACAAAAAGAAACTGCTTTAATCAGTGATACTTCTAAGCCATCAGAAGATACAATAAAGAAAATTAGATACATAGACTCCGTTGTTGTACGTGACTCTGTCGTGATTATTTACGACACAATAAAGGCTATCGACTCATCAGCTATACAACAGAAGCAAAAAAGAAACAAAAAAGAAAACAAAAATAAAACATCCAATAATGGTCTTAGAATAGAAACACAGGGATTATTCGGTATCTATAACACCAAAGCAGTTCAATCGCCAAAACCTCTATTACCTATTGAACAAACTTTTATAAGCCACAATATAATAACAACAACCGATGTCGGTGCCGAAGTAAACATATACAAAAACAATATCTACCTAACCTCAGGAATTAAATACATGTGTTGGGGCGATAAATATACATACAGTATAAACAATTACAAACTTAGAGACACCGTAGAATTTGTCGGTTACGACACAACTATTTACATCGATACGTTTAACCAAATCGACACAATTATTACCCCAATATATGACAGTATTACAATAACCGACACACTCATATTAAAAAATACCCAACAAAGGAAATACAACCGTTTAGTGATTCCCCTAAAACTTGGATACACCTTCAATTTCGGTTTATGGAACATTATCCCCAAAGCAGGAATCAACGTAGAAATAAACATATCCAATAAAAATACCACCGCTTTTCAAAAACCGGCACGGTTAAGTAGAATGGGGGTCTCCTATGTTTTACAAATGGACGTAAAAAGAAAATTCGGCGACAAATACATCTACGTCAGCCCTGTTTACCGGCAAACCTTAACACCATTAATCAAAACAGACGCCTCTTACCATGTTTTTAAAGCAATTGGCGTTCAGTTTGGAATTGGTTTCTCATTATAAATCTTTAGGGCGTTCCCATTGCAGTATTAAAAGTAGTTCCGTTACACTACACTACTTTTAACACTGCAATGGTCGGGCTATACACTATATCTTTTGGGTTGCATATATGCAACAACCCAAAAGGATGCCGTTCCTATCCCTAACGCGTGTGGAATGAAGTGCAAGAAAGTGAATTTTAGTTTCTTTAGACAATGAGGAAAATATTTGCATAGCCGAGCTATGGAAATATTTTATGAAGCAGGACAAAGGAAATAAAAACACTTTATGTACTTCTATTCAGCACGTGTTAGGGATTCCAACTAACGTAAAAATACAACATTGAAAATCAATGAATTATGAAATTAGCTAATTTTTTACGTTAGCTCAAAAAAACTCAACTGTTTTTCACAGTCGCTTAATAGTCCCTAACGCAGTTGAGATAAGTGCAAAGAAAATGGAATATAGTATTCTTTAAACGATAAAAAAGAATCTAAATATCCAAATCATCTATATTCTCAAACCCTCCAAAATCATCATCAAAATCATCTAGATCATCATCCCAATCCTTAAAACCATCTACTCCCGAAGATAAATCAACGCCCTCCAATAAATCCGGCATTTCCTTATCATCTTCATTTGGCGGAGTTCCAATAGCCAATAAAATAAACGGCAAATCGGTTGTTGCAGAACCCTCATTTATTTTGATTAACTCAACGTAAAAAATCCACATTTTTAGAAAATCATACACATACAGAATTTTCTGATTGGGTTGTTTCACCATTTCATTCAATAGTGTTTCGTTCATTGCACGACCCATTCCCATATCCATTAAGGCAATTTCTTCTCCCTTTTCCCACTCATTATTACTCATGTAAAAAGAAGCCATCTGATCACCTCTAAACTTAAACGCTTCTACTATGGCTGAATGTAAACTTTCAAACGTATCGTCTTGAGCAATTTCAACATCCCTAAAACAATCCTCCTCTGCATCTACTACAACTCTAAATGTGTATGTTCCCATATCTTTTTCTCTTTACAACAAACTAATAATTTATTTTTTTACAACTGGTTTCAACCCCATTTCCCTTCCCTTCTCCAACATGTAATTATAAGCCGACTCATAATCATTTTCTATCTCTCCATCTAAAATAGCATCTCTAATCGCTAACTTTAAATCACCGATAGTTTTACAAGGTCGCAAATTAAATGT
>JALWSJ010000394.1 GCA_026993705.1 Flavobacteriales bacterium | reverse complement strand
CTCAACTGCGTTAGGGATAGAGCGGCGTGTTTGAACTCCTTTTGTGTTGTTGCACCTATGCAACACAAAAGAGTGAGTAGTGATAGCCCGACCATTACGGCGTTAAAAAGTGGTGTAGTGCAACAAAACTGCTTTTTAACGCCGTAATGGGAACGTCCTAAATATTATGGTGCTATATTTTCTATCATTTTAAATGGATTTAGGGAATTGAATTGGATAGTAAAGGTTATTCTTTGCCAGAAATTTACTCCTCTTGTATCGTATTCTTTGATGATGTCTGAAGAAAGGAGTAGAGGAATGTAAATGTCTATGAATTTTTTGCCGATTGGTATCCATATTCCTGCGTCGTAAAGGTTGCCGATTTTGTCTTTGACTCCGTTTTGTGTTACTTCTTTGTATGGGTAATAGCTCATATCTGCGAAAACGCCAAAGGGTAAGTGCGGAATGTCGGCTTTTACATTGGCAGAGACTATCCATTTGTCACTGCTTCCTGTTCGGGTGTAGGTTTTGAATCCTCCGTGCGACTCGCCTAATTGTTGGGCTAAGAAATTAGGATAGGTTGCGGTTCTTCCCAGGAATATATTGTTGTATTGGTAATCGTATAGTCCGGTTTGTCCGCTGGTTCGCCAGTTGTAGCGTGTGGTAGTGCTGTCGGTTAAGAGCGTTTTTCCGGCGAAAAATCTGAGTTCTATTTTGTCGCGTTTGATGTTGTAATTGAATCGTGCTTTTCCGGTTAGTGAAATGGTACTCATTGGTATATTTTGAGTGGCGTTTCCTAAAACATAAGCTACTTTCAGTGATTTGGGTTTTAAGATTTGTTTGTTTTTTATCTCGTAATTCAGGTTAATGAAATCGGTGTAGGTATTAACATTTCCTGTGATTTCGTTAATAGCAACATAGGAAGCTCCGATGGTTTGTTTGGGAGCTGTTCTTAAAATTTTGTCTTTTAGTTCTATGTTAACAAAGAAAGCATTTCGATACCATTTTGTATTGTTGAGGACATCGTTTTGTTTGGTATTAAATGAGAAGGTTCGGGTATTTGCTCCGAATGTTATTTTTCTGAACGCTTGATTGGGGTAAAGGTTATATTTTATTTCGCCTATTCCCGTTAGATTCTTTTGTTTGAGTGAGAACATTGGTATAGCTAACCATTCTAATTTTTTTTCGGGGAAAGTTGTGTTGTAAAAAGCAATGCCCGGCATAAGTCCGTCATTTTGATTCCAACCGAATACGGGGAGGAAGTTGATTAGGTTATATTCTCTGTTTTCTATTTCTCCCAATAGTTTGAATTTGGTTGGACGGCAGGTTTTGCAAATGCCTTGTGTTTTGATGACGTCATCTGTTCTGTCGAGTTCGGGAATATCCATATCGTAATCCAACTCTATTTTATAGGCGTTTTCTTCGGGGATAGTAATGGTCTTTTCTCCTTTGAAGCCGTCTAACCATTCTTGGTGAAGAATGTTACCGTCTTTATCCAGTACAGTATATGATATTGGTGCAGGAAGATTTGTTTTGTTTTTGATGGTTAGTTCTTTTGTTTTTGAGTTGTACTTTTCTACTTTGTAATCGATCTTTTTTGTAGTTTGGATAAAGTCCTTAAAAAACCAATCTAAGTCTTTTTGTGAAGTTTGTTCGAAAACAGCCTCCACATCTTCGGGTTGCGGGTGTTTAAATTTCCATTTATCAAAATACGCATAAAGGCATTTATCCATTAAGGAATCGCCTAAATAAGCTAAAAGGTAATCGAAACCGATGGCGGTTTTGGAATAGACAATCGCTCCGTAATTGGTTGGGGTGTATAATTCGGAAGATAGCTCTATGGGTTGGTCATAATTTCTCCGTGCGGTGTATAAGTAAGATAAATCATTTAATCCTCTGGTTTTGTATTGACTAAACCCAAGCCTTTCTTCCCACTTTTTAGGTAAAATAGCTAAATCTCCGTCGGGATGCAACTGTTCGGTGGTTCGGTTTTCGATAAAGCTATTCATTCCTTCGTCCATCCAAGGGTGAGTTCGTTCATTAGAACCGATGATACCGTAAAACCAATTGTGTCCGACTTCGTGAACGATGACTTGTTCTAACATTTTGGCTGAATGGGACTCTCCGATAACAGTTACGTTCGGGTATTCCATTCCTGCACCTGCGGTTAAAGCTCCGTCGACTGCGGTTACTTGATTATAGGGATATTCTCCGACCCATAACGAATAATAATATACAGCACTATCGATATATGAAAGAGCATCTTTCCACAAGTCAAATTCGTTGTTGGTAAACATTGCCCAAGTGGTTACTTTTCTTTTACTGAAAGGAAGTTCTACTTCTCCTTTTAATACATGCCATCTTTTGTCGGCAAACCATGCGAAGTCGTGTACTTTTTCTTGATGATAGTGTAATGTTTTTGTTTTTTGTGAACTTTCGGGAATTGACATATCGTCCATTGCTTTGTATTTTCCCGACTCTATCAATTTACGTGTTTCTATGTTGTTTTCTTCTAGACGTTTTAATTCCTCTTCACCATTTACTAAGTCTCCGGTTGCACCGACAATATAATTTTCGGGTAGTGTTATTTTTGCATCGTAACTTCCGTACTCGGAATAAAACTCTCCTTGTGTAAGATAAGGCATCACATTCCATCCGTTTTTATCGTAAACGGCAGGTTTAGGAAACCACTGGGTAATTTGATAGGCTTGATCGAGATGACCTAAACGGGAAATATTTCCGTAGGGAATTTGTACGCGAAAAGGTGTTGTAATGGTTATTTTTTGTTTTGGAGGTAATGGTTTAAAAAGAACAATTTTAACGTAATCAATGTTTTCGTCAAACATGGTTTTTAGGGGTTGGTTATTTGCTCTAAAATCTAGTGAATCGATACCTCCTCTGTTTTCTTTTGGGGAATAGTGGAAAGTTAGGTCTCCATCTTCATCGAGTTGTTTTGCTAATTGCGTTTTGTTATTACGATCAGCGTTTGGCCATAACTGAAAATAGACCTAGGTCA
>JALWSJ010000393.1 GCA_026993705.1 Flavobacteriales bacterium | reverse complement strand
GTATAAAAGACGAAAAACAAATCATTTATGTATATTTGATTATTAAATAACTTGTTCATATAAAACTTTATACATGAGAAACTTTTTTTCAATACTCGTTTTTATCAGCCTTATTACACCTTCTTTAATTGCTCAAGTACCTTCGTTGGAAAAAGGGAATTGGCAGTTTACATATGGTGGAGGATTTTACATAGGAAAAAGTTTCTCTTCGATTGATTTAAAAAAACAACTCAATTCAAATGATGAAACCGATGGTTTGAAACAAGGATGCATATCGTTTCACTACAACACGCACAATAATTTTTCTTTAGGATTAAATCTACTCAACGAAAAAGGTTCGGACATAACCTCCACTTCTTCCACTTTTTTTACTTTTAAAACCTTAGGCTTATCTATCCAATACTATTTTCTTAATCGTCCTAAACTAAACGTGTACTTCGGAATTACCGCAAATCATATGAATGCTGCAATTGCATCGAAAGAAATTGATCCGCAAACACAAAAAGAAACAAGAGCTAAAATTATTTCCGACCGCGGACACTACAATGATTTCAGTTTCGGACTGAATAAATACTTTGGTCATCGATTGGGAGTTTATACCAAATTAGGATATGCTTTTCAAGGTGTTAGCTTTACGTCTTTTAGTATTGACGGAATAAAACATAAAAAAATCGGCAATATCAATGTGGAAGATTTTAAAATAAATAGTAATGGATTATCCTTTATGATTGGTATTACCTTAAAGACTTTCAAGAAGAACAAAGAAAATGTTACTCCTGCTTAAAGCGAGTTGTTTATCTGTTGAATTCTTTTACTTTTGTCGCATAAGTTTATTTTTACAATGACACACAACATTCATTTAGCTCAAACTACGGCTACTCCTTTTGAAATTGAGGTTGATTACGCTGATGGCATTTATATTTATGATATACACGGAAAACGATATGCGGATTTGATTTCCGGTATTGCTGTTAGTAATTTGGGGCATAATAACATGAGAATTAAAGAGGCGGTGAAACGACAAATTGACCGCTATATGCACGTTATGGTTTTTGGCGAATACAAGCAAGCTCCTCAGCAGGAATTGGCAGATTTATTAGCGGAGGTACTTCCTCCTCAATTAAACAGTTCGTTTTTTGTCAATTCGGGAACAGAAGCTAACGAGGGTGCTTTGAAATTAGCCAAAAGAGTAACCGGTAGAACCGAATTGGTTGCTTGCAAAGGTTCTTATCACGGAAGTACGCACGGCTCGTTGAGTGTAACCGGAAACGAACATAAAAAATACCACGTTCGTCCTTTGCTTCCCGATGTGGCTTTTATGGAGTTTGGAAATATCGATGAATTGGAGTTAATAACCGAAAGAACGGCGGGGGTAATTATTGAGCCGATTCAAGGCGATGCGGGGGTAAGAATCCCTAGTGTGGAATATATGCAAGCTCTAAGGAAAAAATGTTCTGAAACAGGAGCTTTACTGATTTTTGATGAAATTCAAACCGGATTTGGACGTACGGGTAAGTTATTTGCCTTTGAACATTTCGGGGTAGTGCCGGATATTTTAACCATTGCTAAAGCTATGGGAGGCGGTATGCCGATTGGTGCGTTTATTTCTTCTTACGAAAATATGCATCAATTAACATTTAATCCTAACTTGGGACATATTACCACTTTTGGCGGACACCCCGTAAACTGTGCCTCTGCTCTTGAAAATTTAAAAATCCTAACAGAAACCGACATTATAGAACAAATAGAAGAAAAAGGGCAGTTGTTTGAGGAGTTTATATCTCATCCTTCGATTATAGAAATACGTAGAAAAGGTTTGTTTTTTGCCATTGAAATGGATAGTGCCGAAACGGTTCAAGACATCGTCTTAAAATGCAAAGAAAGGGGTGTACTTTCCTTTTGGTTTTTGTCTAATCCGAAAAGTTTCAGAATAGCACCGCCTTTGGTTATCTCTACCGAAGAAATAAAAGAAACGGCTTCCATTATTCATCAAGTAATTGAAAAGGTAACAACAGAGCAAAACTAATGGCGAATAACCAACTCATAGTGTTTGTAAAAAACGCTGAATTAGGTAAGGTAAAAACACGTTTGGCTAAATCCATTGGTGCCGACAAAGCCTTGCTTATCTACAAAGTGCTCTTGATGCACACCTATAAAATCACTTCGTCGGTTGAGGCACAACGCAAAGTGTATTACTCCGACTATATCCCATTTAACGATGAATTTGAAAGCAATAAGTTTGAAAAAAGACTTCAATGCAAAGGGAATTTAGGCAAAAAAATGTACGAAGCTCTCAACGATTCATTCAAAGAGAGAGCAAAAAAAGCCGTACTAATCGGTAGTGATAATTACGAAATTGGAACTTCTATCATCGAAAAAGCTTTTACGGAATTGGATAAATACGATATTGTTTTAGGACCTGCAATGGATGGAGGTTATTACCTTATCGGTATGAAAAGCCCCGACAAAACCTTATTTGAAAACATCACGTGGAGCAAAGAAAATGTTTTGTTAGACACGATTATACACATAAAAAAAGCCGGCAAAACCTATAAATTACTCCCAACGCTAAACGATGTTGATACCGAAGACGACTTAGGTGTTTTGAAGAATTTTATTTAGGGCGTTCCCCATTTCAGCAAAACAAACATATCGCTCTCGCGAAACGTTTGTTTTGCTGAAATGGGTCGGGCTATCCGTTATATCTTTTGGGTTGCATATATGCAACAACCCAAAAGGATGCCACTCCTATCCCTAACGTATTCTATGATTAAAACAAGCAAAATGTAAATTATTTTGTTAAAAAAATAACACCTCTTGCACAATGCCTTCGGCGACCCTTCGGGGAGTCGGGACTCGCCCCGACAGGCGAGGGGTAGTATTCAAAAAAAAATATGTTTTGAATACGTCTATACCTATGCAGCATATTTAGTTAAATCAACATACGGATTCCCTCTCTTTACAACAGAAAACATCCTTGATAATAATTTGTTTCTAACAAT
>JALWSJ010000392.1 GCA_026993705.1 Flavobacteriales bacterium | reverse complement strand
ATTGCATAGCCATTAGCTATGGAATAAAAATTAGCTGAAGTCCAGAAAATATAATGCTTTACGCGTAGTTTAGTAAGTTAACTTTAAACAAGTTCATAAAAAAATATCTATCATTTATAACCTTACACTCGTTTAAATTGAATTTATTTCAAATCCTTAAATTCAAAATTGTATTCTGTACCGTTATTGTTTTGTATAGAATAAGTCCCTTCCAGTTGGTCGGCAAATGTCTCAATTAGAATTGACCCGAAGTTTTCTTTATCAAGTTCTTCATCTATTCCCATACCGTTGTCTTTGTAAATAATAGAAGTAAGGTTATCTTGTTTTCTATCAATTTTAATAGATATTTCTCCTTCTTTCTTGTCGGTAAAGGCGTGCTTTATAGAGTTGGTTATCAATTCATTGAATATCAGAGCAAGCGGAACTAAACTATCCAAATGGAAATTTTCAACATTTGATTCTATTCGATAACGAATATTACATTGAACGGTGTACGAACGAGAAATATCACTAAACAATGAATTTAAGTAATTCTTAATATCTACATTCGATAAATCTTCAGTCATATACATTTTTTCATGAATCAAAGCCATAGAAGAAACCCTGTTCGTTGCTTCTTGAAATTGTAAAATCATTTCCTTATTATCGAACTGGCTGGATTGCAAGCGTAATAAGCTCGAAACAATTTGGAGATTATTTTTTACTCGATGATGAATTTCTTGCAACATAACCACCTTTTCATCACGCTGTTTTTTCAAGTCCTTATTCGCTTTTTTATATTGGTTTTCGTTTTCGATAGAAAAGTCAATTATTTTCTTAATAAAATACCCAGAAATACCAGAGGCGACTAAGATGTTTAAAGCGTGAGCTACTTTTTGGTTAAAACTTTTATTCAGCAATGTTCTTACGACCTCTTCGTTGGGGACGATAAACATAGCCCCAATTAACCCAATCATATTAATCCCCAAACTCAATAATCCCCAACTCGCTCCCAACATGTAAAAAACATAAGTGGCATTTGAAATCATCCAAAGTAAATCAACTGCTCGTTCTACATTCAAAGTCGTATAAATTGTATATTGATTAATAGCAGAGCCAATAATCATTATAATAAATACAGAAATGGTATATTTTTTAGTCTTTTTTAAAGAATATAAAATCACCATAGACATGATAGCAGCGATTAAAGTAGTATAAGCATTTCTATTATGATTTACGAAATGAAAAATTGAAATTGACGTAAAGAAAATGGACAGATAGACAAAAATCTTCCAAGCAAGCCCAAACTTATAAACATCGTTCTTAGAGGTATAAACCGATTCAGGAGGTGTTGTTATTTTCTGTAGCCAATTTGTCATTTATGAAATCAATTGTTGTGAGTTAGAACTCAATTCCAAAGCTAAAGTAATTTATCAAAAAGTAAAACAAAATAAGTTGAATAGTGATAAATAACCTAAAACTAGTCGTGTAAAAACATTTTTAAAGGATTAAATATCCTTTAACCCTAAATCACTTGCAGATTTAAGGTTCAAAAGAAGGTGTGCAACCGTATATGGGCTCAATTCACCCTTAATCACTTTTTCTTCGAGTTCAGGAAGTAACTGTTTAACCGACTCTTCCTCATAAAATCTTCTTTTTAGCTCTTCATTAATCTTTTCATACATCCAATATTTCGATTGTTCATTTCTGTTTTTCTCAAAAAATCCCTTTGCTTTGGTATGTCTTTCAAATCGGTCAATAATATTCCATACCTCCTCAATTCCCTCATTTGAAACAGAACTACACTGCACCACATCTGGAATCCAACCATTAGCATTTGGTGGAAATAAGTGCAAAGCATTTTTGTACTTACGAACCGCTTTTTTAGCATTCAACACATTGTCTCCGTCCGATTTTGTAATCACAATAGCATCAGCCATTTCCATTATACCACGCTTAATCCCCTGTAATTCGTCCCCCGCACCAGCAAGCATCAAAAGCAGAAAAAAATCGACCATACTGTGTACTGCGGTTTCCGACTGTCCCACTCCAACCGTTTCCACAAAAACCACATCAAAACCAGCAGCTTCACATAGCAAAATAGAAGCCCTTGTTTGTTGAGCAACACCACCCAAAGCCCCTTTAGAAGGGCTGGGTCTAATATATACATTTAGGTTATTCACCAAGGTTTCCATCCGCGTTTTATCGCCCAAAATAGAGCCTCCTTGCTTCTGACTACTAGGGTCAATCGCTAAAACCGCCAATTTTTTACCGATAGAAGTCAGATAATTTCCCATTGCCTCAATAAAAGTACTCTTTCCCACACCCGGAACCCCCGTAATTCCTATGCGAATAGACTTGCCGGAATGAGGCAGGCAAGTATCCAAAATTTGGTGGGCAATCGTTCGATGTTGAGGTAATGTGCTTTCCATTAGGGTAATAGCTCGGCTCAATTGCACTATATTCCCCTTCAATATTCCCTTGGATATTTCCTTAGCATCCGCAACTTTACGTTTAGGAAGTTTAAAATTTTTATTTACCGATGAAATGCTCATTTGTCCGTTTGCGAATTTCCGAAAAAATAATACTAAAACCAATTATAATAAGAAGTATTTGGGCGTTCCCCTCATTAGCAAAAAAAACACACCGCTAAGGCGGAACGTTTGTTTTGCTAATGAGGGTCGGGCTATCCACTATATCTTTTGCCCTCCAAAAGGAGGGAGAGCAAAAGGATGCCGTTCCTATCCCTAACGCCAGACTGTCTAAAAACCCTAAGAAACTTGAAAACAAGAATTATAATATATTGATAATCAGATGTAAATTTTACTGTAAATTAGGTTTTTAGACAGTCTGACGTGTGTAAAATGAGCGGTAAGAAAATGAGTTTTAGTTTCTTTAGACGATGAAAAAAATCTTTGCATAGCACCCGCTATGGAAATATTTTTTGAAGATGTATAAAGGAAATAAAAACATTTTCTGGTGCTCATTTTACGCAGGTTAGGGATACTCCAACTAACGTAAAAAT
>JALWSJ010000391.1 GCA_026993705.1 Flavobacteriales bacterium | reverse complement strand
ATCGTCTTCTTTAGTGTGTCCCATCCTTTACTTCCCAAAACTTCGTAAAAGGCTATATTCGGTTTGTAGGCAACACAGAAGTCTTTTGTTGCATCAATTACAGCCTTATTAAATTCAAAAACAGGATCGTCATAATCCAGTAAATGTGTGGGGATTTTTTTTATATCGGTATCCAAACCAACACACAAAAATGATTTTTTCTTTTTAATCTGATGAATTAGCTCTTTACGGGTCATTCTATTTTTTATTAGGGTTAATTTTTATTAAGTTAATTATCTGTTTAATAATCAACTCTCTTTGTTCAGGTATGCTTTGGGCTACAGCAAGAGCTAATGCAACTAAAGCATTATCGTCAATTTTTCTTGTTACTTTTTGTTTTCCTTCCTTTTGAACTTGGCGGAATTCCCGCCAGGTTGACTCTTTATCCAGTTCGCCTTCTTTGTAAATGTTTTTGATATGTTCTCCAATTGTTCTGCGAGCTTTACAAAACAACTCCATGATTTGTTGTTCTGTAGCCCATACAGTATCATTTTTATTGTCCAATACTATCTGAAACTGGTTTTGTCCGCTTTTAGGGGTAAATGTAACAAATTCATTATTTTTTTATTTCACGTAAATTCATTTATAATAAGTCTTTGCGAACCTTTCTTAACTTATCAACTTTACAAAAGTTAACGCAAAAGCGTTACATGTCCTCTGTACATTTTTTCTTTCTTCGAGTTTAATCCTCTTAGTCTTACTTGATAAACATAGGTATCTTGAGGTGCTTTTGCTCCTTTATAAGTTCCATCCCACGGAACCAATTTATTGGTGGAATACACCAATTGTCCCCAACGATCAAAAATTTCAAACAAGAAATGATCTTCATCTATTGCAAAACCTTCTACAAAGAAAAAATCATTCACACCATCACCATCCGGCGTAAAAGCCGAAGGAATATACACATTTAGAACCGGCGTAATTTTCACAATTTTAAAAGTCGTATCCGAACATCCCTTATTAGTCGTCGCAATAAGAGTGATTTCGTAAACTCCTGTATCGGCATACGTGTGTTCTTCCTCAAAAACAATACTGGAAGTAGAATCGTTATAATCCCAATAATAAGCGTCTCCTCCTTCCGATAAATTTGTAAACTCAATTGTTGAGCGATACATATTGGTTTCTTCGGGATTCACCTCAAAATCAGCTAGCGGTTTCGGAAAAACCGTTATAAAGTCGTTTTGAACCAATGTATCTTTACACCCTAAATCATTGGTTACAATCAAAGAAGCATCATATAGAGCATCAAGCGTATGCGAGATATTATCAAAACATACTTGTATAGAATCAGTTGTTTCAACAATACCGTTTCCAAAAAACCAAAAATAATCAGTAATTGAAGATGCGTTAGATTGTGAGTTCTCTTGAAAATTCACACACAAAGGAAAGCATCCTTCGGTAACATCACTTATAAAATCAGCTGTTGGCTTAGGGTTGACCTCCACATCGTGCCAAACCGTATCTTTACAACCATTGTCCGTTATCACACTTAACTCAACATTGTAAGTCCCTGCACTCGAATAATCATAAGAGGCGAATTGTTGAGTTGAGGTTGCTCCATTATCATCAAAAGCCCAGTTATACGAAGCAATACTTCCTTGAGAAACCGATGATACATTAAAGAAACTAGTTGGATTTCCATTTTCACAAGTAGTTGTTGCTGTAAATTCAGCTGTTGGAAGAGGATAAACCTGAACAAAAGTTGTAGCATCACTTACACATCCGTTGTTTGACGAAGCTATCAAGGTAACATTGTAAAAACCCGAAACGGTATAACCGTGAGACTCTTCCAAAACAGAAGCTAATGGAGCCCCATCACCGTAATTCCAAACCCAACTGGTAATATTATCAGGAGCATTAATCGTAGAGGTATTTGTAAATACAACATCATCTCCTTTACAAGCAGGAACAGAAGTAAAACTAACGTTTGGCACCGGATAACGAGTTGTTGTTTTTACAATAGTATCATCGCAACCGTGGTTTGTCAAAACAATTAGCGTAACATCATAAGTACCATCACTCGCATATACGTGGGCAGGACTTTGTTCTACCGATTGCACAGAAGTTACGGGAAGAACATCACCAAAGTTCCACGCCCAACTTTCAATAAAACCACTATTTACCGTTGAATTATCGGTAAACACAGGATCATTATACAAACAATCATCAGTAAAAGAAAAATCCGCTGTCGGTTCTGCATAAACCGTTACCGTAATCGTAGTATCATCAATACACCCCTGGTCTGAAGTAGCTGCAAGTACAACATCAAAATCACCATCACTTGCATAGGCATGTATCGGAGCACTCGAGCTAGAAACATTTCCATCGCCAAAATCCCAACTGTAAGTTGCTGTTCCCGGAGCAGAAATAGTGGAGTTATTTGTGAAAACTGTTGCTGTTCCCTGACAAACCGTTGTAGCAGAAAAATCAGCTTTAGGTGAAGGATTGAAAAATACATGTAAGGTATCCAAACCATCACATTGAGGAAAAGTCCCCGTTGTTTTAATAATGTACGAACCACTGTCAGGAATAGTAAAAGTTTGAGCAGTAGAAAGAACATTTCCATTGAAATCTTCCCATGAATAAGAAGCATATGTAGGACAAGTCTTATCAAATGGAATAAAATCATCGGCACATATAATTGTATCGTTACCAATAAACCCTTCATCCACCACCAAATTCGCAGTCCATGTGTTTAATTGATCGAGTAAGGTTTGGTCATTAGCAATAAGCGCATAGTGCATACGAGCTAAAGCGGTTGCGTGGTTTCTAACTTCTTGTGCTCCCATAAAATTACTGTAAGGAAATTGTATCTCCCCTTGAATATACAATGTTCCATCACCTAAATTGGGACGAGAGGGAAAAACAGCACATAAAGCTTGAATATTCCCGCAAGTTGGAGGACTTAAATTTCTCTGATGCGTAACACATAAAGCGGGTAAATTCGCAAAACTAGCATAAGAAGTTGTCGAACCTGCCAAAGTTGGATCGGGAGATAAATGCCAAGGACCTAAAGAATTATGAAAACGAGGAGGGTTAGCTGTACCACTTGCACCGGCACCGGTCTCAGTTATAGATTGCCCCGTTAAAGCATTCCATACAGAACTCATAAAGCGACCTCCACCACTTACCGGAGCACCTTCGGTTGAAAGACAAACATGCCCGCCCCCTTGAATAAACGTAACCAAAGCCGATACATTAGCGGGGGAAAACGAAGCCCCCCAAGCATTAAATATAACTATATTGTAAGCCGAATAATCATTAAGAGGACCTCCCGTTGTAACATTAACATTTCCCGCTCCAAAAATAGGAGTATATAAAGCATTTGCATTCACCGATACACCTGACTGATACACATATATATTCGCCACTTGTGCCTTCAAGCACAAGCTAATAAAAAAGGCGAAAATAAAAACGATTGATTTCATTATTTACAAAGTTAACTACAAAACTAACGCATGAAAGAGAAAAGGTTGCTTTTTTCTGTAATTAAAAGTTGTTTTTGGGCGTTCCCCTCATTTACTAAAACAAAATATCGCTCTCGCGAAACTTGGTTTTAGTAAGTGAGGGTCGGGCTATCCACTATATCTTTTGCCCTCCAAAAGGAGGAGGGCAAAAGGATGCCGTTCCTATCCCTAACGCGGGTCAGGTAAGTGCAAAGAAAATGGAATTTAGTTTTCTTAGACGATGGAAAATTTTCAGGAAGAGGTTATTTACAGTTTGAGTATAAAGGTGAAATTAGTTTAACCACTCATTTTTAAAACGTTAGGGATAGAACGGCATGTTTGAACTCCTTTTTGCCCGCCCGCTTTTGCGGGCAAAAAGAGTGAGTAGTGATAGCCCGACCCTCAATCACATAAACATTGTTTCGCTTGAGCGAAATGCTGTTTATGTGATTGAGGGGAACGCCCAAAATATTCTTCTGTTATACCATTTGAATATTGAAAAAAGCGAAGGAAAATAAAACGCTTTATAAAGCTCTTTTCAATATTTATGTGGTATTAATCCTCGTGCTCTAATTCTCCTGCCTGAGATTGTGCATAGACATAATACGCTCCCTTAATAACAATGGTTTGATTTTCCGGAATTTTATCTACAGGAATTACTTCGGTAAAGCCTTTTTCAGAAACTCCTGCTTTTACGTTAACCTTGGTAAATTGCATTCCGTTTTTTTCTTTTTTTGCAACGAAAACAAATCTTGTTTTTCCATCGGTAAGTACCGATTCATCGGGTAGAGCTTTTACGGTTTTATTGTTTAACCAAATTTTTGACTCAATAAACATATCCTTGAAAAATGAAGGCTTTTCGCCTTTTAGATGTCCGTGAACACGAATAGTTTTACTGTTTACATCAAACTCTTTACCGATGACACTGACTTCTCCTTGGTAAACTTTGTTTCCTAAAGCAGGTACGATATAGCTGATTTCTTGTCCGATTTTGACTGAGGCAATATCTTTTTCAAATACATCTAATTCAAGGTGTAGGTGTTCGGTAGATAGAATATTCATTAACGATTGAGAAGGGGTAACATACATTCCGTTAAACATCGTTACCGTGGTAATGTAACCACTCATTGGCGAAAGAACCGGTATTTTTTCGGTCATGGCTTCTGGCGTTAGAGTCGCCGTGTGTATGCCGTAATACTCTAATTGTTTTTCTATGGATATTTTTTGTGCTTTTACGGCATCGTATTCGGATTGTCTTTGTTGCACATCTTTTAATGCTACGGCCTTATCTTTAAGTAGCAACTTCAATCTTTCCAATTCCGTTTCTTTTTGTTGAAGAAGTGATTTGGACGAAAAGTAACTTTCTTGTAAACGAATTAAATCGGGATTGACAACATATGCCAAGATTTCTCCTTTTTTCACTTCATTTCCTGCAACATAACGTTTACTCACTTTCAGTTGACCTTCTTTTTTTACTGAAACAGCTGAAAAAGCACTTGGAGGAACACCCATTATTCCGGAAGCTTTAATAAACCCACTGATTTTTATGGTAGAAAAACCTCCCGTAAGCAATCCTATGGTTTCTATTTGTTCGTTGGATAGAAATAGTTCTTCCTCGTGTTTATGTTCAGATGCTACATCTTCGTGAGCATGTGTTGCGTTATCGGTTTCTTCATTCTTGCATGAGACAAATGCAATGGTTAGCCCTAACGTAAGTATCGTATATTTTATATAATTTTTCATCTTTCTTATTTTGTTTTTGTTTTCCATAATTCTAAGATAGAGTATAGAATAGGTAATATGATTAAGGTTAAAATAGTTGCTGAAATCAACCCTCCGATAACTACGGTAGCTAAAGGTTTTTGAACTTCAGCTCCTCCGGAAGTGGATAGTGCCATCGGTAAAAATCCTAACGACGCAACGGCAGCGGTCATCAATACCGGTCGTAATCGAACTCTGGTTCCAGTTATGATTCGCTCTTTTAAATCACTTATTCCTTCCCTTTTTAATTGATTGAAATAGCCGATTAGGACTATTCCGTTGAGTACCGCAACTCCAAACAGAGCAATAAACCCAATTCCTGCCGATATACTAAAAGGCATATCTCTTATTTCCAACGCCCAAATCCCTCCTATTGCCGAAAGCGGAATGGTCATAAAAATAAGTACCGCTTGAAGAATTGAAGAAAATGTAAAATATAACAAGATGAAAATTAAGCCCAAAGCTATTGGAAGTGCTATGGAAAGTCTTTCATTCGCCGTTTTTAAATTTTCGAACTGCCCCCCATAGGTGAAGTAATACCCCGTAGGAAGCTCTATGTTTTCATTTAAGGCTTTTTGAATATTTTCAACCAAGGTTTCTACATCTATATCTCCGACATTTACACCAACAGCAATCTTTCTATTGGTGTTTTCTCTAGAAATTTGCATGGGTGCATTCTTTAGTCGTACATCGGCAATTTCCTTAACGGGAACTTGACTACCGTTGGGTAAATTAACCAATAGGTTTTTTACATCATCTATATTTTTTCTTTTGGATTCATCCAAACGAACGACCATATCAAAGCGTCTTTCTTTTTCGTAAATATTCCCAACTACTTCGCCGGCAAATGCAGCTCTTACTACTCGGTTTATTTCTTTTACTTTTAATCCGTATTGAGCCATTTTATCATACTTATAGGAAACGATGATTTGTGGCATCCCGACTGTTTGCTCTACATTGACCGTTCCTACGCCTTTAATCGTACTGATGACTTTTTGGGCTTCTTTTGCCTTTTGGTAAAGCAAATCCAAATCATCTCCAAACAGCTTTATGGCTACGTCGGCTTTAGAACCCGAAATCAATTCGTTAAACCGCAATTGAATAGGTTGAGAAAACTCATAAGAAACTCCGGGAATATCGTGCAGCACTTCTTCTATTTTTTCAAACATACCTTGTCGGGTATGAGCTGTTATCCATTCTTCTTTGGGTTTCATTATAATTGTGTAATCAGCCACCTCAACCGGCATAGGGTCGGTTGGTATTTCAGCCGAACCAATATTGGCGACCACATCTGTTATTTCGGGGAAATGTTCCAGTAATTTGTTTTCGATTAATTCGGCTGTTTTTACACTTTGAGAAAGAGAACTGCCCGGTGGTAAAATATGCTGCATGGCCAAATCTCCTTCTTCCAAAGTAGGGATAAACTCACTTCCCATCCTTGTAAAATGAAAAAGACTAAAAATAAATAAAGCTATTACTGCAGTTAATACAGCAACCTTATGGTTAAGTGCTTTTTTTAGTGTAGGTGTATATCTATTTTGAAAGAATAAAATAATCTTATCGGAAAAAGTAACCTTACTCGACACGCTTTTACTAAGGAACAATGCTGACATCATTGGGATATATGTTAACGATAAAATCAAAGCTCCTGAAATTGCTAACATTACAGTTTGAGCCATTGGTTTAAACATTTTGCCTTCAATACCAACAAGAGCAAGGATAGGTATATACACCATCAAAATTATAATCTCTCCAAAGGCTGCGGAACTTCTTATTTTTTGTGCAGAAAGGGTAACTTCTTTATCCAAGTCTTGCTGTGTTAATTTTCGACCTTGAAACTTATCGTGTAAACGGTGTAAGATAGCCTCTACTATAATAACAGAACCATCTACAATTAAACCGAAGTCTATTGCTCCCAAACTCATTAGATTAGCAGAAATACCCAATAAATTCATCATAGAAATGGTAAAAAGCATCGTAAAAGGAATGACGGAAGCTACGATTAGTCCTGCTCGCCAATTTCCCAAAAACAAGACCAGTATAAAAACAACGATTAACCCTCCTTCAATAAGGTTTTTCTCAACGGTACCAATTGCTGTCTTCACCAATTTGTCGCGAACTAAATAAGGTTCAATGCGAACGCCTTCGGGTAAGGATTTTTGAACTTGCTTTACTTTTTCTTTGACCAATTCGGTAACTTTTGCCGAGTTAGCTCCTTTAAACATCATTACTTTTCCGCCTACTTCCTCTTTGCCGTTGCGAACCAACGCACCATAGCGAGGGGCTTTCCCAAATTGAACCTTAGCAATGTCTTTTACCAAAACAGGCGTATTATTTCTAACCGTTACGACTGTATTTTCTATATCTTTTATCGTTCTTGTTAATCCTTCTGTACGGATATAATAAGCACTTGCTCCTTTTTCTATGTAAGCTCCTCCGGTGTTTTGGTTACTTTGATTAAGTGCAACAAATACGTCCGGAAGACTAATTTTCATCGATTGCAACCGACTAGGATCAATGGCTATTTCGTATTGTTTTAAAAAGCCCCCCATGGAATTGATTTCTGCTACACCTTCTATGCCTAACAATTGACGTTTTACGACCCAATCTTGTAAGGTTCGGAGTTTCATTGGGGAATATTCTTTTTCGTATCCCTTCTCAGCTGTTAATACATATTGATAGATTTCGCCTAACCCTGTTGAAATAGGAGCCATTGAAGGCTTTCCCCAACCATTCGGTATGGAATTTTGAGCTTCTTGGATTCGCTCGTTGACGAGTTGACGAGCAAGATAAATATCGTATCCTTCTTCAAAGACCACGGTAATAACCGATAGTCCAAATCTTGAGATAGAACGAATTTCATCTACATTTTGTAAGTTTTGTAGGGCTAATTCTACCGGCGTGGTTATAAATTGTTCTATTTCTTGCGTAGCAAGGTTAGGCGAAATGGTTATCACCTGCACTTGGTTGGTTGTGATATCTGGAACGGCATCAATAGGAAGCTGGCGAAAGGAGTAAACACCCCAAACTGTAAGAGCGACCATAAAGACACCTATCAGGAATTTATGTTTAACCGAATAGGCTATTATTTTATCAAACATTTTATAGTTTTTTTTGAATGTTGTTTCTCTTCGTGGTTTATTATTAAATAATGAACCACTCTCCGTCAATACTGATAAAACAGCATAACAGATGAGAATAAATTGTATGAAAATTGATTTTAATTCACATCGAGAGAATATGACTTACGGCTGAGCCGTAAGAACGACATGAAGATTGAACTTCTCTAAAGTTCTCTTATAACCTTAAATCCGCAAGTGAAATTCTATTACAAAGCCAAACTCCGCATCATTATTGACAATGCTCGTTTTTCGATACTCACCGTAGCTATGGCTACGCTTGCGTGTCTCAAAACTGTGCTTGACCAATAATAATACACATTTTGACTTTTCATAACGAAATCACTTGCGGATTTAAGGTATAAGATAGAATAAATTTAAACCGGTGGATGCCAAATATCTACGTGTGGAACGTAAATGTAAGTATTATTATAGAAAAATATTTTCTCCTGTGAGGTTTCAATTTCAGCAGTTAAAAGTAAAGCTGGCGAAGCATTTACTGTGTTGATAAATATTCCGCAACAAGAACACACACAAAAAGGGCTACAATCCCTATCGTCCTCGTCTCCATAGTTTCCGTGTGTGTGTTTATGAATTTCGTTAACTTTATGAGAACAAGTCAATTCAGCTGAAGACAAAGCAGACAACTCATCCGAACATGGAACCAAAGCCAAGACTAAAATATAAAAGCTATATAGGACGGTAAATATCTTCATTGCTTGAGCAAAGATAGAGATTTTTGTCTTATCAAAGATGTTTATTGAGAAAATGGTGTTGATTTTATCTTTTTTTAACAAGCCATTATAGGCTCATTTAAACCAGTGCTATAAAACTAATTTCAACATTCACCCCTTTGGGTAAGCCTAATACAGCAACGGTTTCTCTTGCGGGTGGTGCGTCATAAAAATATGATGCGTAAACGCTGTTTACTTGTTCAAAATAGCTCATATTACTCAGAAAAATGGAACACTTTACAAGGTTAGAAAAACCCATATTTGCTCCTAACAAAACATTTTTTATGTTTTCCATTACTTGCCGGGTTTCTTCTTCTATTGTGCCCATATTCAATTCTCCTGTTTGCGGGTTGATAGCGATTTGACCACTAGCATATAGTGTTCCGTTTTTCAGTATTGCTTGACTGTACGCTCCTATGGGTTTGGGGGCGTTTGGATAATTAATTACTTTTTTCATTGTTTATTTATTTTTAGGGAACTAAAATTCGCTTTCTTTGCACTTACCTCAACTAAGTTAGTTGGAATCCCTAACACGAGTAAAATAGACGGTATAAAGCGTTTTTTGATTCCTTATCCTTCTTCATAAAAATTTTCCATAGCGGGTGCTATGCAAAATTTTTATTCATCGTCTAAGAAACCAAAAATTCACTTTCTATCCGCCAATTTCACTCGCGTTAGGGATAGAACGGCGTGTTTGAACTCCTTTTTGCCCTCCTCCTTTTGAGGGTAAAAAGAGTGAGTAGTGATAGCCCGACCATTACGGCGTTAAAATGTTGTGTAGTGAGAACGAAACAATATTTTTATGCCGTAACGGGAACGTCCTAACCTTTTTTATCCAATTTAAAATCCGAAGTGGTATGAAACTTAATCTCCGGATAATCGGCTTCTGCTTGCGAAAGTAAAAACGGTGAATCCGCCAAAAATACTGTATTTCCGTCTTTGTCGTAAGCTATATTACTTGATTTTCGTCTTACAAACTCATCAATTTTTTCTTCGTCCTCCGCAGTCAACCAACAAGCCTTGTGATGCGAACGATGGCGAAAACTGCAAGAAGCATTGTATTCGTGTTTCAAACGGTATTGAATTACCTCAAACTGAAGTTCACCTACCGTTCCGATGACTTTTCTATTCCCCGGTTGAATGGTAAACAATTGAGCGACCCCTTCGTCTGTTAATTGAGCAATTCCTTTTTCCAATTGTTTGGTTTTCATTGGGGCGTCGTTTTGCACTTCTTTAAAAATTTCGGGCGAAAAACTTGGTATTCCTTTGAATATAAAATCTTCCCCTTCGGTCAATGTGTCCCCAATTTTAAACGTCCCCGTATCGTATAAACCTATCACATCTCCGGGATATGCAGAGTCAATCACCTCTTTGTTAGACGCCATAAAACTCGTAGGGTTTGAAAATTTTACTTTTTTATCCAAGCGAATATTTTTATAAAATGTATTTCGTTTAAATTCTCCCGAAACAATTCTTAAAAAGGCAATTCTGTCGCGGTGTTTAGGGTCGATATTGGCGTGAATTTTAAATACAAATCCGCTGAATTTGTTATGCGTAGGTTCTATAAAACCTTTATCCGACATTCTACCTTGTGGCGTAGGGGAAATTTCCACAAAAGAATCCAAAAGTTCTTGCACACCGAAATTGTTTAATGCTGAACCGAAATAAACAGGAGCCACTTCACCCGAAAGATATTTTTCACGACTAAAATTACCATACACACCATTCACTAATTCTACCTCTTCACGTAAAATATCAGCATCCTCCTTTCCTATTACTTCTTCTAATAACGAGTCCTCTATATTTTGTATTTCCACAACATCTTTTTCAATCTCGGTTTTGTTTCCACTAAACAGATTTAGGTTATCTCGATGCATATTATACACCCCCCTAAACGTAGCACCGATACCAATCGGCCAACTCATCGGACGCACTTTTATTGAAAGTTTCTCTTCCAATTCATCCAGCAAATCAAACGCATCTCTCCCTTCTCTGTCCATCTTGTTAATAAACACAATAACTGGCGTATTTCTCATTCTACACACCTCCATCAGCCGTTCGGTTTGAGCCTCTACCCCATTTGCACAATCAATCACCAAAATCACACTATCAACCGCAGTCAAAGTTCTATACGTATCCTCCGCAAAATCCTTGTGTCCCGGCGTATCCAAAATATTGATTTTCTTTCCTCGATAATTAAACGCCATTACGGAAGTAGCCACGGAAATTCCTCTCTGCTTTTCAATCTCCATAAAATCGGAAGTCGCCGTTTTCTTTATTTTATTGTTCTTTACCGCACCGGCTGTTTGAATCGCACCACCAAACAACAGCAGTTTTTCTGTCAAAGTGGTTTTCCCTGCATCGGGGTGACTAATAATGCCAAACGTTCTTCTCTTATTTATTTCCTCTTGTAAACTCATAATCTAAATTCAAGTAGCTTTGTTTAAGTATAAAGCGGATGCGAAGATAAGTATTTTATATTCATTGAGATTGATTTTTTTGGGCGTTCCCATTACGGCATAAAAAAGCGGTTTCGTTCGCACTATCCCCACTACACCACTTTTCAACACCTCAATGGTCGGGCTATCACTACTCACTCTTTTGTGTTGCATAAGTGCAACAACACAAAAGGAGTTCAAACACGCCGTTCTATCCCTAACGTGTGTGAAATG
>JALWSJ010000390.1 GCA_026993705.1 Flavobacteriales bacterium | reverse complement strand
CACCTGTTTCGTGTTAGGGATAGAACGGTGTGTTTGAACTCCTTTTGTGTTGTTGCACTTATGCAACACAAAAGAGTGAGTAGTGATAGCCCGACCATTACGGCGTTAAAAAGTAGTGCAGTGCAACGAAGCTGCTTTTTTATGCCATAATGGGAACGCCCAAATAATGAGTTTTTTATTTCTAATCATCGGTACAACTTTTTTTTGAAAATTTAAACAAATTCGGGTTTAATTTTTATTAATCAAATTACAATTGTATATTCGCGGTCTGAAAATTAATAACTAAGATGGCAGTAATAGGAAAAATTAGAGAAAAATCAACTCTTTTGGTAATATTTGTAGGTTTAGGATTGTTGTTATTTATCATTCCTTTTGATAGAATAGCGAACTTTATGTACGGAACCGGAGAGCAACCTATAGGAAGTATTGATGATAATCCCATGATGGATTCTCAATGGCATTATAATTATAAGGTGGATAGTACCATTGCTACATACCGTCAGCAAGCGGCTCAAAGAGGGCAAGTGTTGGTGTTGGATGAGCAACAAAACGAACAAATCAAGAATCAAGTTTGGGGGCAAATGATTTTGGATTACCTGTATGGTAAAGAATTAGCAGAAGTTCCGTTGAAAGTGGGGAAGAAAGAATTAAATGATGTCTTGATTTATGGAGATGAACCGTCTAAAATAATTAAAGATATGTTTACGTATGATGGTGTGTTTAGAAAAGATTCGGTTAAGCCGTATATTGATAAAGTATTAGTAGCTGGTAAAGGTGCTAAGGCATGGTTGTTTATGAATGTGGAAGAGCCTATTCGTAAGGAAAGATTGCGAGAGAAGTATAATAAGATGGCAAAGTATGGTATTTATGTTACCGAACAAGATGCAAGGAGAGAATATATTGCTAAAAATACCAAAGCTAATATTTATTACACCTTTAAAGAGTTTAGTACGATTCCCGATACGGTGGTAACGGTAACGGATGAGGATTTGAAAAAATATTATGACGAGCATAAGAATGAAGAAAAATGGAAGCAAGAAACAGAAACAAGAACAATAGATTATGTAACGTTTAAAATTGTTCCTTCTCAAGAGGATAAAGAACGAGCAATGGCGAATATGGAGCGTTTGAAAAAATCGTTTCAAAAAGCTACAAATGACTCTATGTTTGTAGCAAACAATGCTGCGACACCAATTGATGCTTCTAAGTCTAATAATGGGCAGTTTACAATTAATTCGATTGACGTACTTCCTAAAGAGCCATACAAACCGGGTAGTGGTAGTTTTTCTGTTGAAACAGATGAATTGATTCAGAACGCTAAGAAAGGTGATGTGATAGGTCCTATTGCTGAAGGAAATAAATTGATTTTGGTTAAGATAACGGATGAAGTAACCAAAAATGAAGCTACGGTTCGTCATATTTTGATAAAAGCTGATAAGGCGGATGAAGCCGGATATAAAAAGAAAAAAGCATTTGCGGATAGTTTATTACGCGTGTTAAAAGCCGATAGAAGTAAATTTAATGATTTTGTATATAAATACTCTGAAGATCCGGGGTCAAATCAACCGGGAAAAGATGGTAAATATACTTTTGATAAAGATATAAACTTTGTACAAGAATTTAAAGATTTTGGTTTTGATAAACCTGTCGGTGCTTTGGATATTGTAGAAACTTCTTTTGGTTTTCATATTATGGAAAATATGGAAAGGGGAGATAATAACTATAAAATGATTGCCGTAGTGGATGCGGATGTAAAACCAAGTAAAGCTACGCAAGAAATAGCTTACGCTGATGTAGTAGATTCTTTCCATTCAAAAGCTAAGAAAGATTTTGATAAAGCTACAGAAGAAGCCGGTAAAGAAATTAAGACAGCAGAAAATGTAAGGGTGGATAATCCTTATATAGGAGAAATTGGTAAGAATATGGCACTGGCTAAATGGAATTTTAACCACGAGCCGGGAAGTGTTTCCGATCCTGAGTTTGTAAGTCATGAAATTATAGCGGTAACACGTCTAAAAAGTGCTACGCATGAAGGAGTTCCCGATTTTGAAGGTGTAAAAGATTTAATGCGTCCTTATGTTGTAAAAGAAAAGAAAGCGGAATATTTACTTACAAAAATTGGTTCTGCAACCGATGTTGATGAAATCTCAACGTTAGTAGGTTCTTCAGCTCAACCTGCTGATATTACATTAGCAATGGACAATCTACCCGGATTGGCAGGGGCAATAGAACCTAAGTTAATAGGAACTATATTTGCGACTGAAAGTGGTACGACAACCAAACCTTTTAAAGGTAATAATGGTGTTTATGCAGTGAAGATAAATTCTAAAACACCTGCTCCGGAAACACAAGATTATTCTACAGAGAAAGCCAGCTTGTTAGCTGAGTGGAGAACCGATGTAGAGTCTAAAATAATAGAAGCCTTAGCAAAATCTGCGGACTTTAAGGATTGGAGAATGAAAAGACAAATTATGAACAGATAGATATTTCAGGGCTTTTTCGGTCTTAAAATTCTGTCAATAAAAAAGCTCTTGTTTTACAAGGGCTTTTTTATTGAATTTATATTATATGTTACCCTATTTTGGATTATATGATTTTTTATTGTTGATAATTTACTTGTTTGTAATTTATCTTGGAGCAATTTTATATGTTCAAAAAAAAATAAAAAATGATAGTATTTATCGTTTTTTTATAAAAGCCTTAACATTAAAAATTGCAGGAGGACTGATATATGCTTTTTATCATGTGTATGTTTATGGAGGAGGGGATACTTTTGTATTTTTTAACGCAGCTAAGGATTTAGCTCACTATGTTTCCTTTTTTGAACCGCAAAGTTTGTTGGTCTATTTCAGTGATTTTGATCCTGTTCATTATAATTTTTCTCCTCGGTTTAATTATATATTGAATGGTCATGATGTATTGTTTATGGTTAAGATTACTTCTTTAGTTTATTATTTGGGAAGTGGTTCATACTATGCAATGACTTTAGTCTTCTCTGTTTTTTCATTCTTAGGCTTGTGGGTTTTCTTTAAAACCTTTTCAAGGCTTTATCCTATGGTTCAAAAGGAGTTATTTTTAGCAATTTTTGCACTACCGACCATGTTGTTGTGGAGTTCCGGCGTGTTGAAAGATACAGTAACAATTGGAACGTTAGGAGTAGTAGTTTATGGAGTGGCTAACTTGTTTATTTTTGGGAAAACGCGTCTTTCTTCTATTGTTTTCATTATAGTCGGACTTATTTTTATTTACGGATTAAAGCCGTATTTGGTGTATTTGTTAATTCCATCGGTTCTTATTTGGATACAAGCCAATATAAAAGCTAAAATTAAAAGTCGATTTATTCGTAATTTAATTACCCCTTTATTAATTGTAAGTATTGTAATTTCTCTTAGTTATATTTTGGTCTTACTATCTTCCTCGGCAGGGAAATACAGTTTGAATAATTGGCAAAGTACACTTAGAGGTTTTCACTCATGGCATAGTTATTTGTCAGAGAAATCTCATCAATCCGGTTATTCACTAGGAGAAATGGAATATACGGTTACAGGGGTTTTAAAAAAGTTTCCGGCAGCAGTTAATGTTACTTTTTTTAGACCTTATTTGTGGGAAGTACGAAATATTCCGACATTGTTAGGAGGAGTTGAAGGAGTAGTCTTTTTACTAATATCGCTTTATCTTCTTGTAAAATTAAGACTTCGCTTTTTTTTGTTCATTATTAAAAATAAAGATTTAACTTTCTTAGTTTCTTTTGCTTTCTCATTTGGCTTTATCGTGGGGTTGAGTTCTTATAATTTCGGTGCTTTGTCTCGTTATAAAATTCCTGCAGAATTATTTTATCTAACGGCATTAGCTATATTGTACAATTACATCAAAAATAAAAAAACAAGTAGTGTTTAAGGAGGTATAGCTTGAATTGTAATTAGTTATTTTCTCCGTACAAAAAGGCAATGTTTCTTTTTAATCCACTGTATTTTGTTCTTTTAACTGCTGATTTTCTAAATATTTCTTGAAAGAGAGGTTGCTCTAATTCTATCCAGTCCGATTTAGTGAGTTTTAGTAAATCCGGGTGTGGTTCAAACCAAGGTTCGTTATGTTGTAAAGAAAAACGGTTCCACGGACATACGTTTTGACAAATGTCACAGCCAAACATCCAATCCTCAAATTTTCCTTTCATTTCCTGTGGGATAGCATCTTTTAATTCTATTGTAAAATAAGAAATACACTTGCTTCCGTCAACAACATAAGGGCGAATAATAGCTCCCGTAGGACAAGCGTCTATGCAACGTGTACACCGTCCACAATAATCTTTTATAGGGGTTTCGTTGTATTCCAGTTCAACATCCAGTAACATTTCTGCAATAAAAAGAAAAGAGCCTTGTTGTTTTGTTATGATGTTGGCGTTTTTTCCAACCCATCCTAATCCCGATTTTTTAGCCCATGCTTTGTCTAGTACTGGGGCAGAATCTACGAAGTATCTTCCGTTAACTTCTCCAATTGTTTCTTGAATATAAGAGTAGAGTTCTTTTAGTTTATCTTTGATTAGAAAGTGATAATCTTTCCCATAGGCGTATTTAGAAATCTTAGGAGCATCTTCATCTTCTGGAAGCAAATCAGTATAATAATTATACATCAGGGAAATAACACTTTTTGTATCGTCAACTAGTAGTCGAGGGTCAAGTCGCTTGTCAAAATGGTTCTCCATGTAACTCATTTTTCCATTGGCGTTTTCTTTGAGCCATTTTTCAAGTCTGGGAGCTTCTTCTTCTAAAAATTCTGCTTTTGAAAAACCGACAAAAGAGAAGCCTAAATCAAAAGCCTTTTGCTGAATTAATTGCGTGTAGATTTGCTTTTGCATTTCTGTCTTTCTATTGCTTGCGGCTTAGGGCTAATTTCTAAACCCGAAATAGATGGTTTTATCTTTTGCCAGTTGTAAGATTTCTTGGATTATTTTTTTTGTATCTTCCGGTTCTAATAAGTCTAAATCGATAAGAGTTAAGTGGTTATTATTGTCAATAATTTGTAAATCGTTGTGTACTTTTTCTATACGTTTTATTTTATCCCAACGAACAATTTTTATATCGTTTGTAATGGAAATAATAGCATGAGGAGTAATGATTATTTTGTAAACCAAAAAAAAGCGATTATAGATTAAATGTAAAGTACCTTCAATAAAAAATAAAAAGATAACGATTCCTAAATACCAAATGGGTAGTTCGTAGTAGAGGATGATTCCTCCTAAAAAAAAGTAGAAAACAATGGTTATTAACTCATATACGATTGAGTTTTTTAAACCTTCTCTACCTATATTGTACCCTTTTTTATTTTTGTTGATGAATAAAACTTGCCATCTGATATTCCATTTGATGATTAATAACAGAACTAATATTGATGTTAGACCAATAAAATAATAATCGGTATTTTGGAGGTGTACATCCATATCTTCTTGATAAATTAAAAGCGTCAGAAATGCTGTAATGAGTAAGAAGATAAAAGAGATAATGTTTATGGTTTTTAACATAAGAGCAAAAGTAATATATTTTTTACTCAGAGGTTCGTTTTAAAAACGAAGATATTTGTATAACATCGTTTAATGATATGTCTTGTGCAATTATTCTTTTTTGTATCTTTGAAACAAGGCGGTTCTTTAGTGGAACTTAAAGCGTAATTATTAGAGCTTAAATATGAGAGATTTATTAGAAATTATTAAATTAACGATACCGGCATTGGCGGTTTTTGCAACGGTTTATTTTGTGTTAAAACAGTTTTTAAATCGTGAACTGGAGTTGAATGAACAACAATTGAGGTTAAAGCGTGAAGAGTTAAAAATGCAAGAAAGGAAGGAGTATATCCCCCTTCGGAATCAAGCTTATGAACGTGCTGTTTTATATTTAGAGAGAATAGATCCAAATAACATAATTATGCGTATTCATAAGCCGGGTATGTCAGCTAGGCAGTTGCATGTATCTTTATTAAAGGCAATTAGAGATGAATATAATCATAACATGGTGCAACAATTATACGTTTCGAAAGCTAGTTGGGATAAACTTAAACAAGCTAAAGAAGAAACGGTAAAGATTGTTAACATGGCACAAAATGAAGTAGAAGAAACGGCTAGCGGATTTGATTTAAGCAAGGTTATTTTTGAAATTGTCGCTAAGTTAGATAAATTACCCACTACTGTTGCTATTGACTATATTAAAACGGAGTTCCAGAAAAGTATTAGATAATTTAATTAGGAAAATAGTTGTATAACTTTAGCAATGGATGAAATTAGGTGGGTTGAACGTAAAGGATTGGATGTAGAAAAATTCGATGCTTTAGTAAATAGTATTTCTTGTGTTGGAGTATATCAACAAAGTTGGTATTTGGATTGTGTTTGTGATAACTGGGGGGCGTTTGTAATTGGGGAATACCAAGCTGTATTACCCATTGCTTATACAATTAAATTTGGGCAGAAGATTATTTATCAACCCTATTTTACACGCGAATTTAATCCGAGTGGTAGTAAAATAACACTTTTTGAAATTGAACAAATTATCGGGATAGAGTTGAAAGAAATCAACAAGATTCAATATTGCACTCACCAAGATTTTGAGATTAAGGGACTTGATAAAACACAACAAAAATATCAATTTTTGGATATGAAAATCGGGTATGAGGGGGTGAGAAAAAACTATTCTAAAAATGCAAAACGATTAATAAAAAAAGCTCAAAAAAAAATTTATACAATTGAAGAAAGTGATAATACAGAAGAGTTTGTTCTTTTTTTTCAAAAACATACCGGAGGTCAAGTCGATTATACGAAAAGACACTATGATAATTTATCTCGATTAATATCTCAAGCTGTAAAAAACAAAAAAGGAAATCTATTTATTGTAAAAAATGAGATAAATGAGGTTGTAGCTCAAGGTTTTTATCTTTTCCACGGAAAGAGAGTTTACTATTTAAAAGGCTCGACAAATGCTGAAGGAAAAAAGAACGGAGCTATGTTTCTTTTGATGGACTATGTGATAAAGGAATATTCAACTACGTGTACTATTTTTGATTTTGGAGGCAGTAGAATAGAAAGTATTTCCGGGTTTTATAAACGGTTTGGTGCTATTGATGATATTTATTATGAATATACAAGAAACGATTTACCTTGGATTCTAAAAAAAGGCAAAAAAATAAAAGAGTTATTTAAAAAATAGCTTATTTTGTAAACAAATTCAATTCCTCAAACCTTCCTTATACTATGATTTCTCTACACAATTTCAGTAAGACCAACTCAATTTACAATAATTTTTTAGCCCAATTAAGGGATTTGAAAGTTCAAAAAGACCGGATGCGTTTTAGACGTAATTTAGAACGGTTAGGAGAAATTACGGCGTACGAATTGAGTAAACAGTTGGAGTACAAAGAAGAAGACATCTATTCTCCTTTAGGAGTGGCAAAAATGCAAGTATTGGCAGAACAACCTATAATAGCTACAATATTAAGAGCCGGGTTGCCTTTGCATCAAGGGTTATTGAATTATTTTGATAGTGCTGATAATTGTTTTATTTCGGCTTATAGAAAACATACGAATAACGAAGATTTTGATGTTGAAATTGAATATTTATCGAGCCCGAGTGTAGAGGGCAAAGTTGTGATTTTAAGCGACCCTATGATTGCATCAGGAGCTTCAATGGTTTTGGCTTATAAAGCTCTTTTGAGTAAAGGTAAACCAAAGCATATTCACGTGGTTGGGGTTATAGCAAGTCTGGAGGGAATTAATTACGTAAAGAAAAGTATGCCTCCTAATACAACGATTTGGATTGGAGCAATAGACGAAGAAATGACAGCTCAGTCTTACATTGTTCCCGGATTAGGGGACGCCGGAGATTTGGCTTTTGGAGAAAAGATGGATTATTAATTCATTAATGTAAAACAGAACCAGTTTAAATTGATTTTATGCTTTGAACAAAGTCTTGTCTATATATTCTTCCGATTGGAATGTCTGTTCCACATATTAATTCAACCTCTTTGCTGTTGTATGAATTTACTTTATGCTTATTAATTAAGTATGAACGGTGTACTTGAATTAGCGAATTAGCGAATTTCTTTAACAGATTATTGAAAGATGCTCGGAACAAATATTTTTCAAACTCCGTATATATTTCCACATAAACACCATCTGATTTTATAAAATGAATTTGATTTTCTTCAAGGCGAATGAGATTTCCCTTGTGTTTAACTTCTATATGTTGGATAGGTTGTGAATTGTTGTATAGTATCTCCAAAGCCGAAAATATTTGGTCGGCTCTAAAGGGCTTGGTAATGTATCCGTCGGGGAAGCTACTACTAGCCTCAATGAGTGTGTTTTTGTCAGCATTTGCTGTAACGTAGATATGTTTAGCACTAGAGTAGTGTTTAATTTTTTTTGCAATCGTTATACCATCACCAAAGGGAGAGCTTAAGTTGATGTCGATTAAAAAGGCAAATGGGGTATAATCTTTTACGGCTTCAAGCCCTTCTTCAAAAGTGTTGGCAATATAAAGTACCTCATACCCGAATTTGGTTAGAATACGATTGAGGTTTTCTGCGATAATAACCTCGTCCTCTATGATGACTACTGTTTTTTGCATTAAAATATAACGACTACTTTAAAACCATTATTATTTTCTGTTTCTATTTTCGCTTTTAATTGTTTTGCTATCATGTAAACTAGTTTTAATCCAAGCGTATTGTGGTCGTCTTGGGGGGGGGTGTTGTAATTCCCTCTTCCATTGTCTTTTATAACTAGTTTAATCTTATGCTGTTCTTTTGTTAATGTGATTTCTATTACTTTATTCGTTTGCTGCTGTTCAAAAGCATGCTTATAACTGTTGGTAATCACTTCGTTTATGATAATTCCCAATAGAAGTGTTTTGTTTAAATCACAATATAAATCTTCTTCAAGATTCAGGAGGTAGTCTATGTTTTGTTGAGGAAAGCTTTTGTTAATATTATGGCATAAATCTCTTATGTAATCACTCAGACTGATGCATTCTTCACCTGATATTAAACGATTATGAACAAGAAACATAGCATAAACTCTATTTTGACAGTCTAGTAAGACTTCCCTAGAATTTTCGTCTATATCTTTGTCCATCTGTAATTCTAACAAACTCAAAATCAGTTGCAAGTTGTTTTTTACACGATGATGCACTTCTTTTAGAAGCGTCTCATTGTATTTTATTTTTTTACTGAGTTGGTTTTCTTTGTTTTCATTTTCTTTCCTAAAAAATATTAGTACTAAGATAATAGAAATAGTGGCAATTATAAAGAGTATAGGACGGAACAATAGGTATTGATGTTCAGGAAATATAATTTTAGGATGAATAAGATTATGGTATTCAAGAATGATACCTGTAACATATATAGTAATGGTGAGAATTGACCAAAAGTAAATTTTCCAATATTCTCGAAGTATAATTACATATAAAATAAAATTCAAGTAATGAAATTCAGCAGCTCCTATTTTATTGTCAACAAGCAATATCGCTGCAATTAAAGATAAGTTGCTTTGGATTAGAAGCGTTGTTCTAGCTAATTTGTATTTATGAAAGTAGTTGAGTAGTAAAATTAAGGATAAAAGAGCGACTGAAACTAACAACTGAATGATGCCGGTCGGGATAATACCAATAACAATAAGGGTGTAAAACTCAACTAAAAGAGCAAAAATAATAATACTAAATACAATGGCATTTGTCAATCGGATTCCTCTTTTGTCAAAAGAGTCCATTTGGTCGGTTATACCAATATTTATGAGTTTTTTCAGCATTAGGGGTAGTAAGTGAGGAATTATTTCTTGCTCTTCTTTATTAGTTCAATTATTTTTTGTTTTTGTTGTTCATCAAGGCTCATATTTAGGGAGTCGCTTGGCGTTTCTGATAGTAATGCGTCAATTTGAGAGCTTAATTTTTGATAATTAGAGCAATCCTTACACATAGAAAGATGAAAGCGTAAGCCCATAACTTCCAACATGGAAAGTTTGGTAATTTTTGATTTCTCAATTATTTCGGTTGCTTTTTTACAAGACATCATAAAGTTACTGGTTTTTCCAATTCAACGTTAAACAATCTTTCAGTTTCAGTTTTGAACGATGAATGATTTGCCAAAGATTAGACTCAGAAATATTAAGTTCCTGACAAACTTTTTTCCCTTTTTGGGCATCTATAAATCGCATCTTTATTACACTGCCCCAAAGTGGAGGAAGATTGTCGATACAAAGGTTGAAAACAATTAAAAAATCAGCATTGTTGAGAAGGTTTTCCGGCGATTCTTCAAAAACAAAAGGAATATGGTCTTTTTTCCAATTTCCTTTCTCATCAAAGGATTCGGAAAGACTATCTTCTTTGGTTTCAGTTATGTTTTCTTTCGCTTTTTGTCTGTAATAGTCAAATATTTTATTTCTTAATATGGAGGTCAACCATGTTTTAGGTGAACTTTCGCCTCTAAAAGTATGTATTTTAGTAACCGCTACTATATAGGTTTCTTGCACTAAATCTTCTGCTATCTCTTTTCGCTCGACTTTAGAAAAGGCGTAACGAAACAAATAGTCGCTATAGTCGTGTACCAGTTGTTCTAAGTTTATTTTGGTGGTTTCCATTTAAGAGGGTTATGAATGAGTAATGCCGTTTAAATATGCTTATCGAACTTCAGTTTTCTAAAAAAATGATGAGCAAAGTTAACAATATATCAATATTAATAAATGATGAGCAAAATATTTTTTCATTGTCTAAAGAAACTAAAACTCATTTTCTTAACACTCATTTCACAAGCGTTAGGGATAGAAACGGCATCCTTTTGGGTTGTTGCATATATGCAACCCAAAAGATATAGTGGATAGCCCGACCCTATTTTACAAAAACAACGTTGAGCGTGAGCGATATGTTGCTTTTATAAAATAGGGGAACGCCCAAAAATAGATTGTAAGGAATAAAGTAGATAAAAAAATGAGAGAAGTCAGTTTATTACGTTGTTTCTGTCGTAACTTTGCAAAGATTTTTTCGGATTATAAAAAGTTGAAGAATATGGTTTCGGTATTAAAATTAATGTTTACGGTTGGATTGGTCATTGCCCTGACGCTTATTATTATAGAGTTGATAGTTTCCAAAATAAAAGGAAAAAGAGTATATACGCTTGCTGATACATTAACTAATTTGTCCAGCGGAATGATAGAACGGTCATTTGATGTCTTTTGTGCTGTTGGTTTTTTCTTTTTATTCAATTACATTTATCAAATAGTGCCGTGGAAGATTCCCGCCAATCCTTTGACGTGGTTTATCGCTTTGCTCGTAACCGACTTTTTGGCATATTGGCATCATCGGTTAAGTCATGAAATTAATTTTTTGTGGGCGGCTCATATTGTGCATCACCAAAGTGAAGAATTGAATGTAACCACTGTGTTTAGGGTATCTTTTTTCGCCGTGTTAAATAGAGCATTGTTTTTTGTTTGGATGCCATTGATGGGATTTGACCCTATAACCATAGCTACCACGATTATGTTTTTGGGGATTTATCAATTTCTTACGCATTATCGTTTTGTTGGAAAGTTAGGTTTTTTAGAAAAGTTTATGACCACACCGTCACACCATAGAGTTCACCATTCCAGAAACGAAAAATATTTAGATAAAAATTATGGACACATATTTATCTTTTGGGACAAACTGTTAGGTACATTCAAAGAAGAAGAGGAAGAGCCTGACTATGGAATTACCAGTGGTTTTGAGAGTTCAAATCCGTTTAAGGCACAGTTTTCTTACTGGAAAAA
>JALWSJ010000389.1 GCA_026993705.1 Flavobacteriales bacterium | reverse complement strand
TTTTCAAATCAAAGAAGGCATTGATGATGCGGAAACCCTTTTAGAACGTTTGCAATCACTTTATTCCAAAGCAATGCGGGATTATCTGGGCGAAGAAGTAATTGACTACAAATTAGAAGATATTGAAGCCCAAATAGCAAACTTTCCAAGGCAAACTGCAAAAGAAACACTATACCGTATTTATAAAGAGCTGAAGTTTTATCAAAACAATGAATTTGCCTTTAAGGAAGTTTACAACAAAAAACTATTTGAAGAAAATGCGAAAGTATTGGAAGAAGTAGTAAGGCTCTTCCAAAAATATCGTTTCAAATACGACCAAAAAGCACAGTTCCTTGGCGACTTTTTTGAGTTAATGCTCGAAAGCGGTTACAAACAATCCGAAGGCCAGTTTTTTACCCCCACACCTATTGCCCGTTTTATTATTTCGTCCATACCATTAATCTCTATCGTTAAGGAAAAGTTGAAAAAAGGGGATAAACGTTTTCTGCCAAAAGTAATTGATTTTGCCTGCGGTAGCGGACACTTCCTTACAGAAGCCATTGCGGAAATTTCCGATATCGTTAAATCAATTGAAGTAACTGATATCGAAGATGAAAAAAATATCGCCGAACTGAAACGCTATAAAGAGGACATGCGTTGGGCAGGAGAATATATTTTTGGTGTTGAAAAAGATTACCGGTTGGCAAGGACCAGCCAGGTAGCCTGTTTTATGCACGGTGACGGGGATGCTAACATTATTTTTAGTGACGGGCTTGAAAAACATCCCCGATTGCCTGATGACGGTACTTTTGATGTGCTTATTGCAAATCCGCCTTATACCATTAAGGACTTTAAAAAGCACCTGAACGTAAATCCACACGATTTTGAATTGTGGGAATATGTTACTCCTGATTCAGACGATATTGAAGTTTTCTTCGTAGAACGAATGAAACAATTGCTCCGCCCAGGGGGTATGTCAGGCATTATTTTGCCAAGTTCTATTTTAAGCAATGCCGGGGCCTACACTAAAGCACGGGAAATAATATTAAAACATTTTGAAATAAAAGCGATTGTAGAATTTGGAGGCAATACTTTCGGGGCAACTAGCACCAATACGGTAACGTTATTCTTAAAAAGACGAAATGAAGATTTTGTAACTAACAGTCGGTACATAGCAGAAGACTTTATCTTAGAAAACAAAAAACGTGAAGGCGACTTTTTAAATTCTACTGAACTATTTGGGAATTATGTCGCACAGTTGAAGTTAAAAATGGAGGATTATAAAACTTTCATTGCCCGCGACCCCAATAATACAATGAAGGAGGCCGAGTTTTACAAGTCTTACAAAAGTTGGTTTGATGGATTGACCGAAGTGAAAAACCTGAAAAAGCGAAAAACCTTTAAAGACCTTCCCAAAGCCGACCAGGAAGCCAAACTAAAATCAATGTTCTTTGATTTTGTTTTGGAAATTGAAACCGAAAAATTCTTTTATTTCTTGCTGACGCATCGCATTGAGGAAGACCCTGAAAATTATGGGTGGTATGAAGACCATACCGAAGACGGCACGCCGCTGAAAGTAGCTTATCCACAGAAAAAAGCCGTGCCGCAAAAAATGCTGATTGTAAAAACAGGCCGTACGAACAAAGATCAGGAAAAATTCCTCGGTTATAAGTTCAGCAACCGAAGGGGATACAAGGGAATAGACTTTACAGGTGACACTTTGATGTTTGACCGATATAATCAACTAAACCCAAAAAAAGTTAATAGCTATATTTATAAAAACTTTTTGGATGAAAAAATAAAAATTGATGAAGAACTTGCCGAAAACCTTTCACTAGTAAGGCTTACCGATTGTATCAACTTTGAGAAAATTGATTTTGATAAGCGGATAAATCTAAGCGTAGCATCCATAATTGAAGAAATAGAGTTTAAATACCCAACCAAATACTTGGGTAAAATAGCAAATACTTCATCAGGAGGAACACCTCTTTCATCAGTCAAAGAATATTACGAAGGAGGCACAATACCTTGGATAAATAGCGGTGAAGTAAGACAAGGTTTGATTACAACAACTGAAAATTACATTACGGAAGAAGGACTCAAAAACTCTTCTGCAAAAGTTTTCCCAATAAATACCGTTCTCGTTGCAATGTATGGTGCTACCGCTGGGCAAGTTGGTATTCTTGGAATTGAAGCCGCAACAAATCAGGCAATTTGTGGAATTTTACCAAATAAGGAATTACATCCACTTTTTATCTATCACTTCTTTAAAACGCAATTAGAACGACTTTTGAATCTAAGAAGTGGAGTTGCAAGATTGAACATTTCACAAAAAACAATTCAAAACTATAAAATCCCCGTGCCACCGCTTGACGTTCAGCAAAAAATTATTGCCGAAATTGAAAGCATTGAAGCGAAAGAAGCTAAAACTAAAAAGGTGATTGAGGAGAAAAGGAAAGAAATGTTTGAAGTTATTAGTCAAGATACAGTACTGAAGAAGGTATCTGATGTTGCGGATTTATCAAAAGATAAAATTGACCCGTCAACAAAACCTGATGAATTATTTAATTATGTTGGTTTAGAATACCTTGAAAGTAATACAGGGAAGATTTTAAGTTGGGAACCAAGTTTAGGCTCGTCCATTAAGAGTACAAAAAATGTCTTTAAAAAAGGACAAGTGCTTTATGGAAAACTAAGACCCTATCTCAATAAAGTTGTAATTCCTGATTTTGATGGAATTTGCTCAACTGATATTTTGGTTCTTGACTCTAAACATCCGACAATTTTGCAAAAAGTTTTGATGTCACAAGAGTTTGTAGATGAAGCTTCGAAGAGAATGAGCGGTGTGAATCTACCACGGATTAAGGTTAAAGATTTTCTTGATATGAGGATCCGCTACCCGAAGAATCCGGACAAAACAGCCAAGGCTCTTGAAAAACTCGAAAAAGAAATCCAAACCCAAGAACGGGCCATCGCCAAAACAGAAGAAGAAAAGAAAGCAGTATTGACAAAATACTTGGAAAAGTGAAAACCCGTA
>JALWSJ010000388.1 GCA_026993705.1 Flavobacteriales bacterium | reverse complement strand
GTCCTTGTATAATCACAATACATGAATACTTTGGATTATCTGCAGGAAAATAACCACAAAAAGATGCTTGATAATTATTGCCTGTATATTTTCCGTTTTTAGCAATTTTTGCCGTACCTGTTTTTCCTGCTATTTTAAAACCTCTTGCTCTTATATTTCGTGCCGTACCTCTTTCTACAACTCCTTCTAAAGCCCCTTGAGCCAACTTGATGTTTTCTAGTAAAGCTATTTGCTTATTCAACACAATCGGCGGAAAATCTTTCAATACCTCTCCATTTCTTTTTATTTGCTTTACAAACTGAGGCTTCATCTTTTTTCCGTCATTCGCTACAGCGTTATACAAAGCAAGTGTCTGCAAAGGTGTAATTTCAACCTCATAGCCAATAGCCATAGAAGACAAGGTTACACCGGAAAAACCTTCTTTAAGCGTAGCATTCTTAATCTTTGGTTTTCCTTCTCCCTTAATGTCAACCCCCAAAGGCTGTTTAAGACCTAGCCTCTTCAGACCATCTATATATTGCTGGGGGTTACTTCGGTAGTTATCATCAATTATCTTAGCGAAAACATTAGATGATTTTTCAAACGCGACTTGTATTGTATTTCGCCCATACCCTCCTAGATGACTATCGTGTAAGACTCTATCGTAGAAACGATATGTACCCGTCATATTCACTGTATCTGTCAACCTGATTTTTCCATCCTCCAAAGCCACCAACATAGAAGCCAACTTAAATGTTGACCCCGGTTCGGTAACCGTACCAACCGCTATATTTTGTGATTCAAAAAACTCTCCTGTTTTTTTATTCTTTATTAGATTAGCTATTGCTTTTACATAACCCGTTTCCACCTCCATCAATACCACGCATCCCTTTTCCGCATCTTGCTCTATCAATTGACGCATCAAAGCCGTTTCCGCTACGTCTTGGATATTAATATCAATAGTTGTATATAAATCAGCTCCTTTTATTGGTTCTTTAGACAAATCACTCTTAATCGGTTTCCATTCGTTTCCTCTTATTTTCTTCATCAACATTTCTCCGTCTTGCCCTTTCAGGTAATCATTATACGCACCTTCTAACCCTACTTTCAAAGTAACAGGCTTAATCCCTTTACTCGAATCTCCTTCCAATTCGCGATAATAACCTATCGTCCTAAATGCTAACAAGCCATAAGGTTTTACACGCTTCATTTCTCGCAGCACAATTAAGCCTCCTCTGTTTTTTCCTTTATTAAAAATCGGAAACGTTTTTATTCTTCTCAAGTCAGCATTACGCAATCTTGACTTTATTCTAAAATACTGATTGGAATCTACCTCTCGTTCATGTCGCAATGTCGCCTCCCATTCTTTGGATGTTTTGTACGGAAATATACTCGATAAACTATCTGACAAAGCTCCGACTTGTTCATAAAACAAATCCTCTTTCACCGTCATCAAATCCATATACACATTATAACGAGGAACAGAAAGAGCTAATGTTGTTTTCGGTTCATTGTCCGCGAAAATATTTCCTCGCGGAGCTTTTATTTTCTTCAAGGTAAGTGTTCGTTCTTTCGCTTCTTGTTTTAAGGTTCCCCCATAAACAAACTGCACCTTAATGATTTGAAACAAAATCATCAAAGCAAAAAGTACCATACCTATATAAATAAGGTAAACACGAACGATATTTTCCTTTTTATCAATCATTTTTGTCCGTAGCTTCTTTTTCAAGAATTACTTTCGGTGGATATTTAGACTCATACAAGCCGACTTTTTTTACATCATCAGCGATTTTACTCTGCAAACTTTCTTGGTCATAGATTTCCATTAAGGACTGTAATTCAGAATACAACTCTTCTGACCTTTTTTCTTCTTTACTATACTCGTGTACCGTTCCATCTACATAATACCCATAAGCAATATACAGTATCATCAATAAAGTAATGTATAGCAAAAAAGGTAGGTTTTCTACCACTTTAGTATGATGCAAAAAATCGCCGGATACCACTCCTTTGAAAGGGTTTGATATTTTCTTTTCCTTACTCATATTCTTTCTGCGATTCTTAGTTTAGCACTACGAGCCCTATTGTTTTCTTTTATTTCTTCTTCCGAAGGAATTATCGGTTTTCTATTCACTTCTTTAAAAGGTCGTATCAAATTGCCGTAAAAATCTTTTTCTAATTCTCCTTTTATATTCCCCGACTTTATAAAACGCTTCACCATTCTATCCTCTAAAGAGTGATAAGTTATTACAGATAATCGACCTCCTTTTTTTATGGTTTCTGAACTTTGCAATAGAAAATTTTCCAACACTTTCATTTCATCGTTCACTTCTATCCTTAATGCTTGAAACAATTTTGCAAAAAACGTATTCGCCTTGTGTGGTAGATACAACCCTTGAACCGTATCTTTTAAATCTGAAATCGTTTTTATATCCTTATCCGCTCGATACTTTATTATCTTGTACGCTACCTTATAAGCATTAGACAATTCACCATACATTTTAAAAACATCCCTCAAATCCTTTTCCTCATAAGTCATCAACACATCTTTAGCTGTTTTTTCAACATCCTTATTCATTCGCATATCCAGCTCTGCATCAAAACGAAATGAAAAACCACGTTCCGCCGTATTAAACTGATGTGATGAAACTCCCAAATCAGCCAAAATTCCATCGACAGGAAAAGCCTCGGGTGTAATCCTTAGGTAATTTTTCATGAAAGCAAAATTCTGCCTTATGAAAATAAACCGAGTATCTTGAATCAAATTAGTCTCTGTATCAGTATCTTGATCAAAAGCCACCAACCTACCTTTTTCACTCAAAAGGGAAAGCAAGTAACGGGAATGCCCCCCTCCTCCAAAAGTTACATCCACATACACCCCATTGGGATTGGTTACTAAACCATCCACCGACTGATGCAATAATACCGGAACATGATACGCTTGATTATTCATTTTCTTCAACTTTGCCCATTACTTCCGCAGCAAGTTGATCAAAGTCTTCCCAATCTTCATTCATTAAGGATTCATACTTTTCTTTATCCCATATTTCCCAAAGATCGACATTCGCTACCATTACTATTTCTTTTTGAACACCTGCCCATCCGACTAATTCTTTTGGTAAAAGAATACGATCATGCGAGTCGGCAACTACTTTGGTAGCTCCTTTTTGGAACATGCGGGCAAACTTTCTGTCTTTTGCCTTAAATCGATTGAGTTTACGAAGCTTTTCCATTACAACATTCCATTCGGACATCGTATAAAGCGACAAACAATCATCAACTCCCCTTGAAATAACGAAAGTTCCCTGATCCTCCGAAGATAATTGCTTACGCATATCCGCAGGCAAAAGCAATCTGCCTTTAGCGTCTATTTTGCAATGATATTCTCCTATGAATCCGGTCATTTATTTCTTAGTTCATTTTGCTGTTCAAAAACTCAAACAGCTTTACTTAAGGACAAAAATATATTTTTATTCCCACATTTCCCCACAATATTACAAATTGTGAATAACTTTTACAAATTTTAATAAAAATAAACTAGTAAAGCTATCTCTAATTAATTGTTTTTCAAGACTAAATAACTAGTGGTAAAAAGTGGGTAAAGTTAAATCAAGACTATTTAATTATATAGGGAATTGTTCATTACCTAAAGAAACTAAAGCATATTTTCCATGTATTCATTCCACTTGCGTTAGGGATTGGAATCCCTAACACGAACAAAATAGACGGTATAAAGAGTTTTTTGATTTCTTATACTTCTTTATAAAAAATTTCCATAGCCGGTGCTATGTAAAATTTTTATTCATCGTTTAAGAAATCAAAAATTCATTTTCTGTCCGCCAATTTTAATCGCGTTAGGGATAGAACGGCGTGTTTGAACTCCTTTTGTGTTGTTGCACTTATGCAACACAAAAGAGTGAGTAGTGATAGCCCGACCCTAATCAGGAAAACAAACGTTTAGCGATAGCGATATGTTTGTTTTCCTGATTGGGGGAACGTCCTAAAAATCAAGGCATAAAAAAGCCCGACTAAAAATAGCCGAGCTTCGTATTCTTTAAGAACAAATTTTTATCCTTAGAACTCTTTTAACGTTTTTTCGATTATCGCAATACATTCATCCATTTGTTCACGCGTCATCACCAATGGTGGAGCAAAACGAATAATATTTCCGTGCGTTGGTTTTGCTAATAATCCGTTATTTTTTAAGGCTACACAAATATCCCAAGCTGTAGAACTATCTTCGGTGTCGTCTATCAAAATCGCATTCAACAGCCCTTTACCTCTTACTGATTTTACTAAGTCAGACGTACCAATAATCCGATTCATTTCCGCTCTAAAATAACCCCCCAATTCCTTTGCGTTTTTCGCTAAATTTTCATCGCGAATAACCTCTAACGCCGCAATCGCTACTTTACTTGCCGTAGGGTTTCCGCCAAAAGTAGAACCGTGCTCACCCGGACGAATCACATTCATTATTTCATCATTCGCCAATACTGCCGAAACCGGATAAACACCACCGGAAATAGCTTTCCCTAAAATAAGAATATCCGGCGTAACGTTTTCATAATCAACCGCCAACAATTCTCCTGTTCGAGCAATTCCCGTCTGCACTTCATCCGCTATAAATAGCACATTTTTGCTTTTACACAAATCATAGCACTTCTTTAAATACCCTTCGTCCGGAACATAAACACCCGCTTCTCCTTGAATAGGTTCAACTAAAAATCCTGCAATATTTTCCTCGTTTTCCAATATCTCTCTCAATGCCGAAGCATCATTATAAGGTATCTTAATAAACCCTGGGGTATAAGGACCAAAGTTTTTACGAGCTACTGGGTCATTACTGAAAGAAATAACCGTAGTTGTTCTTCCGTGGAAATTATTTTCACACACAATAATTTTCGCTTCATTCTCATCAATTCCCTTTACTTCATACGCCCATTTACGACAGAGTTTAAGAGCTGTTTCAACCGCTTCTGCACCCGTATTCATCGGTAACACTTTATCAAAACCGAAATAATCGGTTACAAATTTTTCGTAAACACCCAGTACATCATTATAAAAAGCACGAGAAGTCAACCCCAACATAGATGCCTGCTCTGTCAAAGCCTTCACAATCTTAGGATGACAGTGTCCTTGATTTACCGCCGAATAAGCTGACAAAAAATCATAATAATGTTTTCCTTCCACATCCCAAACATGCACTCCTTCTCCTTTTGAAAGTACTACCGGCAACGGATGATAGTTATGTGCACCGTATTTATTTTCTAATTCTATAATCTCCTGTGAATTTAATCTTTGCTGTGTCGTATTCATATCATTTAATTTTAGTGTCCCAAATATAGTAAGAAACTTTTAGATGTGCCTTAAATTCATAGTATATTTTGGGCGTTCCCCATTTTCACAAAAGACACATATCGCTATCGCTAAACGTGTCTTTTACAAAAATAGGTCGGGCTATCACTACTCGCTTTTTTTTTGCTTGCAAACAGCAAGCAAGCAAAAAAAGGAGTTCAAACACGCCGTTCTATCCCTAACGCGTGTAAAAAGAGCAGTAAGAAAATGAGTTTTAGTTTTCTTAGACGATGAAAAATAATTTTGAACAAAAATAAAAAACAAAGAGATAGATTTTCTCTAAAAAAAACATTCCCAATCACAATATCAAAAATAACGTTAAAACAAAACAGAAACCGGCACTTTGATAATAAACTTATATAGTTTATGAAAAAATGTTGCTAATAATTGTTTGAAATTCTATATTTGCACCCTTGATTTTTACCGAGTTGGGCATTCAACAAAGAGAAATTAAGTGCCGAAGCTAGAGTTTACAAGCAAAAGAACAACAAAAGACAAGGTGCAAAAGCATACAAAAACATTAATTTAAAACCAAAATAAATGCAAAACAGAGGAGCCATTTGGGTATTTACCATTTTATTGACACTTGCAAGTTTATACCAGTTGTCATTCTCTTGGGTAACCAAAGGATTAGAAAACAAAGCTGAAAAATACGCTGAAAAGAAATGGAAAGAAGCTGTTAATTCAGGTGAGGAGTACATTCTTACCGGAAGAGATACTATATATATAGTTGGAGAAGACGGACAACCCAGCAAAAGAGCAGAACAAACAGCGAAAAACTTTTTTGAACAAACCTATATTTCGGAACACGCTGACGAACCTATTTACCCTGTTTTTGGATTAACTTACAGACAATGTAATGACCAAAAATTAGGAACGGGATTAGACCTTCAAGGAGGAATGAGTGTTACTTTGGAAGTTTCCATTCCGGATTTGGTTCTTAATAAAGCCGGCAACTCATTAAAACCTGCTTTCAGAGAACCTTTTAACGCAGCTCTAAAAGCATACAGCGAAGGTGAAGGGGATGATTTCATCTCTCTATTTGAGGAAGCCTACAACAACAGCGAATACAAAGATGAGAAAATGACTTTCTTCAATATTGGAGATAAAGACAATTTCCCTTTAGATGCTACCAATCAAGAAATGATAGCAACGCTGAGAAAGCTAGCTAAAGATGCTATTGACAATACCGAAAAAATCATTGAAACACGTATCAACCGTTTTGGAGTATCGCAACCTTCTATTCAGAAGCAACCTATATCGGGACGTTTACATATTGAATTACCGGGAGCGAAAGATAAAGAAAGGGTAAGAAAATTACTACAATCAAGAGCAGAATTAGGTTTTTGGTTAGGTTATCCTACTCCTTTAAGCGACCAATTCATTTTGTTAAATGAAGAATTAAAAAAACAAAAAGAAGGCGGAAACGTAGAAGAAGATTTAGAGGAAGAACTAGTAGTAAAAGAAACAATAGACACCTTACAAGTTAACGATTCAACCGAAGTTGTAGTTGATTCGTTGGAAGTTGAAGACGAGTTAGGATTAGAAGATGAGGCGGATTCAACAAAAGTAGATGAAGCACCAAATTTATTGGAAGGTCCTTTATTTGAATTATTAAATATTGAGGGTGCAATGAGCGGTCCTTATATCGGATATGCAAAAGCTAAAGATACCGCTAAAATCAACAGAATGTTAAACAGCGATTTAGCTCGAAGTATTTTACCTTCCAATGTAATGTTTAGATGGTCTAGCTCAGACCAAGATGGTAGAGGGTATATGCTATATGCTTTAGAAGTACCAACAGATGGCAATCCATTGTTGACCGGAGATGACATCAGTACAGCAAAACAAGATTATAACCAAGATGCTAAAAAAGTAACCGTTTCGGTTACAATGACTCCTTATGGAGCGGAACGTTGGAAAGAGATAACAACAAACAATGTAGGTAGAATGACTGCCATTGTATTGGATGATCAAGTGTATTCTGCACCGGTTATCAATGGACCTATTCCAAATGGGAATACAGAAATTTCGGGGGACTTTACTATACCTGAAGCACAAGATTTAGCAACGGTATTGGAAGCCGGTTCGTTTGATACGCCTGCAGTAATTGTAGATGAAGCAGTTGTAGGTCCAACCTTAGGAGAAGAAAATATTAGAGCAGGAATGTGGTCATTTATTGCTGCTTTAATCTTAGTACTTGCTTATATGATTTTCTATTATGGTACCGCAGGAGTTGTTGCAAGTATAGCTCTATTTGCGAATATCTTCTTTTTATTAGGTGCTTTAGCTTCTATGGGGGCAACATTAACTTTACCGGGTATAGCCGGTTTGGTATTAACATTAGGTATGTCAGTCGATGCAAACGTATTGATATTTGAGCGTATAAGAGAAGAATTACGTGATGGAAAAGGAATGAAAATAGCCATTGCGGAAGGATATAAAAATGCCTACTCAGCTATTTTGGATGCGAATATAACGTCTTTATTAACGGCTATTGTGTTATTGTATTTTGGTACAGGTCCAATAGAAGGGTTCGCGATGACTTTAATTGTAGGTATTTTTACTTCTTTGTACTCATCTATTATCTTAACTCGTTTAATTTTCTCTTACCTTTTAGACAAGAACAAAGAGATAACTTTCTCAAGACCGGCAACCGCTACATTATTTGTGGACACTGATTATGATTTCGTAGGACGTAGAAAAAAATTCTATTTAGTTTCTATCGTTGCTGTTTTGATTAGTTTGGTTTCTTTAGTAACAATAGGATTAGATAAAGGAGTTGAATTTACGGGAGGTAGAGTTTACCGAATAGAGTTTAACGGTGAAGCACCTGCAAAAGATGCAATTGCAGAAGCTGTAAAAGAAGTATCGGTTGAAGACGGAAAGCAAATAAAACCTGAAATTAAAACGGTGAATAATGAATTTACGTTAGACATCACCACTAAGTATTTATACACAGATATTAGTAAAGATGCTACGCAAAAAGTAGATTCTGTAATGACCTTAGCACTTGAAAATGCAGGTTATCAACCAAAAAATAAAGTAGAAGCAGGTGTAAAAAATACCTTCTTAATTGTGGAGCAACGTTCGGTAAATCCGCAAATATCAAATGAGTTGATATTGGGGTCATTCTTTGCTGTACTCTTCTCATTAATTGTTATTTTCGCGTACATTGCAGCACGATTTAGAAACGTAACTTTTGGTATGGGTGCACTAATTGCAATGTTCCATGATGTTATTATTGTATTGGGATTATTCTCATTGCTATATAACATTATGCCGTTCTCGATGCAAATCGACCAAGCTTTTATCGCAGCCATCCTAACCGTAGTCGGTTACTCAATAAATGATACCGTGGTTGTATTCGATAGAATTAGAGAATATCTAGTATTACACAAACGACATGAGGAAAAAGAAGTAGTTAACAAAGCCTTAAACAGCACGTTAAGTAGAACATTAAATACTTCAATGACTACTTTTGTTGTATTATTAGTTATCTTCTTGTTTGGAGGGGAATCGATTAGAGGCTTCTCGTTTGCTTTGATGATTGGTGTTGTTGTCGGTACTTACTCTTCGTTGTTTATTGCATCTCCATCTGTTATTGATTTAAGTAAAAATGGAATTATCAACGAAAAAGAGGATAAAAAATAAATCTGTATATAAGTATTGAACGAGTTATCATTTTAACTCTGTTCATTCATACAAAAAGCCTTTTCAAAATTTTGAAAAGGCTTTTTTTTTGTACATTTGCAACAATGAGTTTATTGTTTTTAGATAGTATCAGTACAGGTGAAGTAATTGTTATATTGCTATTTATCTTAATTTTCTTTGGTGCAGACAGCATACCTAAAATTGCAAGAACATTAGGTAGAACTGTTCGCCAAGTAAAGGACGCTACACAAGATATTCAAAGAGAAATACAAGATTCTGTAAAAGATTCTGCTTCCGGCATACGAGATATAGAAAATTCTGTACTAAAAGGCGTAGAACAGACAAAGAAAGAAGTCAACCATAATTTAGCAGAGATAGAAAAACCGCTTAAAGAAATAGACAAAAAATAATATGGGAGTGTTTTTATTAATTGTAGGGTTGATTGTTTTGGTTGTAGGTGGAGAACTACTCGTTAAAGGGGCGGTTACAATTGCCAAAAACTTTAAAATATCTCCCTTAGTTATTGGAATGACCATTGTTTCTTTTGGAACTTCGGCTCCGGAATTATTGGTGAGTTTGCAAGCGGCTTTAGATGGAGCTCCCGGTATTTCTATAGGAAATGTTGTGGGTTCAAACATCGCTAATTTAACTTTGGTATTGGGTATAACCGTATTAATTTTTCCGATTATCCCCGAACGTCAAACAAAAATAGTTGATTGGCCAATGATGCTATTGGCTTCTGCTCTTTTTTATCTGTTTTCGCTAGACAATATCATTCAAGGTTGGGAAGGATTAGTTTTATTTACTATATTATCGGTGTTTACCTTTATCTTGATAAGGAACTCACGAAGAGAAAACAACAAGATAGACCCAGAAATTGATGAAATCAAGGGTTCTTCGGTAATAGGTTTGTTGTTGATTTTAGGAGGTCTTATAGGTTTATATCTTGGCTCAGAATGGTTTGTTGAAGGTGCAATAGATATTGCTAAAATGTTTAATTTAAGTGATACTACAATTGGTGTTACAGTTGTGGCATTTGGGACATCTGCACCTGAATTGGTCGCATCAACTGTTGCCGCTTATAGAAAACAAACTGACATTTCCGTAGGTAACTTAATTGGTTCTAACATCTTTAACATTATGGCTGTTTTAGGTATTACAAGTATGGTTAAACCTATTGAAGTAAGCGAAAAAGTATTATCTTTTGATATGTATTGGGTTATAGGTATTGCAGTATTAATGCTCCCTATATTATTTATCGGTAAAAAAATAGGTCGCCTAAAAGGTGTCATATTGCTTGCTGCTTATATCGCTTATATTTATATGGTACTATGATGCGTGTACATTATAAAATATATAATGATTATTACCCCTTTGGTATGGAGATGGTTGGGAGATTGGGGAGTATTGAGGAGTATAGGTATGGGTTCCAGGGACAAGAAAAGGACGATGAAATTTTTAGTTCATCAGGAACAATCTACACTGCAGAATTTTGGCAATATGATTGTAGAATTGGCAGACGTTGGAATATAGACCCTGTCGTTAAACCTCACGAAAGTTCTTATTCTACTTTTGCAAATAATCCTGTCTGTTTTATCGACCCGTTGGGTAATGACACTTCATTTGTAAATTCTAATGGAGACTATGATAAACAAGCAAAAAAAGATTTTACAACAGCTTATGACAATGTAAATAATCGTATTTTTAGCTTAAATGAAGAAATAAAAGGGTATGAAAAACAGTTAGCTTCTGGTGAATTAAATAAAAGACAAACGAATAAAATAAATAAAGCAAAAACAAAAGCGGAAAATACTTTAAGAAAATGGAATAAATTATCAAAAGACTTTGAAAACATAATAAACAGTCCTGTAGTTTTTATTTATTCTTCTGATATTTCTGGAATAAAATCAGGATTTGAAGGAGAGACAGGAAGTCCCGATGATGTATTGTATACAGATACGGATGGAAATATAATAGGGGGAAGGGTTAGTATTTTTATTAAAGGTGGACGAGATGAATTGGTTATTCATGAAAATAGGCACGGAAACCAAAGATTAGAACGCGAAAATAAATCGAAGTTAGAGCGTGAAACTGAAGCGTTTATTTACCAAAGAATATATGACCACCAAAGTGTACAGGATTTTATTGATAAGATAACGGAAATTAAATATGGATATCAAGATGAAAGTATAAGGCAACAAGCAGATTTAGAAGAAGCGATAAAATATAAATATAATATTAAGTAAATGAAAGCAGTAACTCTACTATTAATTTTTCATTTAAGTTTGACACTATTCTGTCAAGATAAGTATAATTATTATGAAATTACTATTCTTAGCGGAGCTGGTTATTTTGGTGTTACAAAAATACAATTGCAATATGAAGGACTTTTTTGTAGAAGTTTTATTGGAGATGGTGCAACTTATAAAGAAAAGACTAGTTTTATTAAAATGAAAAATCTTGATTACAGTAAGGTTCTTCAGATTTATAGTATAATACATGATTCTGTTTTGATGGATGTAGATAGTATTATAAAAGAAAATAGTAGCTTAACATCGCCTTCTTATTACATGAGAATAAGGCTGTTTGACTTAATTGAAGATGAATGCTATTTTATTAAATACCGAAAATACAATAAAACAATAAATGAATTAATTGTTTTACTTAATGATTTAGTACCTGATAAGTATAAAAGACATTACCAAATCAAAAACTGGGTATATAACCGGTGGGTGGTATATAATCGGAAAGACGAAAAGAAGAATTAGTACTGCCGTGCTCTCTCCACGCCCAAAATAGAAAAAGCTGTCCCTTATAAGGGAAACTACTGATATACAGCAGCTTAAACAGAAAAGGC
>JALWSJ010000387.1 GCA_026993705.1 Flavobacteriales bacterium | reverse complement strand
AGAATAAGGAATCCAAAAACGCTTTATATCTTCAATTTTATGCAAGTTAGGGATACAGATTCCTAACGCCAGACAGATGAGTGCTAAGAAAACAGAGTTTAGGATCTTAGTTCCATCCGACCTAAAAAAACGCACACGAAGACACTGATTGACTCATTTCGTTATTTTTCTTAACTTTGTCCGTTCACACGAATAAACAATTTTATGGAAGGTATAAAAAAAATATACTTAATCCCCGGTCTGGCAACAGATAAAACAGTTTATAAAAATCTACAAAGCGTACTCGATATTCCAAGTGAAGTTATCGAGTTTAAGCCGTTGGATGAAGATGACTCTCTACACGATTATGCTGTAAAAATGAGCGAAGAAATAGACGATTCAGAACCGTTTGCACTAATAGGAACATCATTTGGTGGAATTTTGGCAATGGAGATAGCCAAAATAAAACATCCAGAAAAAATCGTTATCATATCTTCAGCAAAAAGTAGGGAAGAACTTAGTCCAATGATGCGATTAAAAGGAGGTAAATTCTTTTTGTCATTGATACCAAATGGCGTACTAAAACAAATGGTTAACAAAGGATTTCATATTTCTAGTTTAATCAAAAAATCGTATCGAGATATCTATAACCATGAAACCAAAGCTATGGTTGCTAAAAGCGAAGGAGCTTTTGATAAGTGGATTATGCAACAAATAAACGATTGGGATAGCGATTATAAACATCAAAATCTCTTGCATATTCATGGTGATAAAGACATTGTCTTTCCTATAAAATATATTGGAAACGCCTATGTTATAAAAGGAGGAGGGCACCCAATGGTAATGAACCGATATGAAGAAATAGGAAAGGTTATCAATAATTTTTTACATTCCAAATCAAATAAAACAGAACCTGTAAATGCTAATAGCGAAACAAATAGCCTTTAGCTATAATCCCCAAAATCAACTATCTTTCCCTGATTTGTCGTTTGAGCAAGGAGCTCACGCACTTATTTTAGGGAAAAGTGGCTGTGGAAAAACTACTTTGTTGCACATATTAGCAGGATTGCTAAAACCTACAAAAGGAAAAGTTGTGATAAATAACCAATCCTTATACCAACTAAAAGAAGGAGAGCGAGATATTTTTAGAGGAAATGAAATAGGAATTGTTTTTCAAACCCCTCATTTTCTCAATGCTCTAAGCGTTAAAGAAAATCTTTTTCTCGCTCAAACTCTAGCAGGAAATAAAAAAGATGAAAGTAGAGTAAAAGAAATGCTCAAAGAGTTAAGTTTGATTGATAAAATAAATACATTACCCAAACATTTAAGCCAAGGACAAAAACAAAGAGTGTCTATTGCAAGAGCTTTGATAAACTCCCCTCAATTAATCCTAGCAGACGAGCCTACTTCGGCACTAGATAATGATAATTGTACGGCCGTTGTTGAACTACTAAAATCACAGGCAGAAAAACAAAATGCAACGTTGCTTATCGTTACACACGATAATCGCTTGTCGGATTTATTTGAAACAAAAATAAGACTATGAATCTACTAAAGATTAGTTGGAAGAATATCCTCTATCGACCACTTTCAAGTGGTTTGTCGGTATTGTTATTGGTTTCGGGTATTTCTATTATATTAATTACCTTATTAACACTTCATCAAATAGAAGATAAGTTTAAAAACAACATCGGAGGAGTTGACCTTATTATAGCTGCCGAAGGAAGTCGATTGCAGTCTGTACTATGTAATTTATATCAAATAGATAAACCCACGGGGAATATTAATTATGCTCGAACGGGCTTTGTTCGGATGCACCCAATGGTAAAAAAGGCAATTCCCCTTTCAATTGGAGATAATTACAAAACGTATAGAATATTAGCAACCACACACGACTACATAGAGTTGTACAAAGGTAAAATTGCAAAAGGTAAACTTTGGGAAAAACCAATGGAAGCAACATTAGGTAGCGAAGTCGCGCAAAAATTCAATCTAAAAATAGGCGATAAGTTTTCTGGAGGTCATGGATTAGGAGAGTCAATAGAGGAGCACAAAGGACAACAATATGTTGTAGTTGGTATCTTAGAGCCTTCTAATACTGTATTGGACAACCTCTTGCTAACCTCTTTAGAGAGTGTTTGGATACTGCATGCCGACCACGACCATAAAGCCAAAGGAGATTTTGATATCATTTCAAAAGAGCAACACGAAGAAAATATTAAAAAACAAAAAGAGGAAGAACATCACCACCATGAACGCACGGAAGTTTCGCCACAAGATTTTGAAGCGATATTAAAAACCATTGATATTCGAGATAGAGAAATCACATCAATGTTGGTACAGTATAAAACGCCTCGGGCAAGATTTACATTGCCAGGTATAGCAAATAATACCGATGGAATGATGGCGGCAGAACCTGCAATTGAAATTATGCAATTGTTTGAGTTAATTGAGCCTGCGGTAAAAATTATCGGGATTATGGCGTTGGTTATAGTTGTTATCGCATCGTTGAGTATGTTTGTAGCAATGATTAATTCGCTAAAAGATAGACAATACGAAATTGCCATCATGCGAACAATGGGAGCAACTACCTCAAAAGTTTTCGGTATGATTCTTATAGAAGGTTTTTTATTAGCAGTAACGGGCTATGTTTTAGGAACAATAGTTAGCCACTTGGGAATGGAATTTTTCTCAGGTTATTTGGCTAAGAATTATCATTATAATTTTACTGGATTTATTTTCTTACAAGAAGAGTTGTATCTATTTTTAGGAGCTATTATTATTGGTATAGTTTCTGCTTTATATCCTGCGTTCAAAGCATATAAAACAGATATATCAAAAGTTTTGTCGAGCTAATTAAATTTATAAAACACACAAAAATGAAAAATATACTTATCAGTTTGATTTTATTTACTGGAATTATTTCCTCTGCCGTTGGGCAAACCATTATAACATGGGAGGTGCTAAAAGACGTAACCTTTGAAGAGGTTTTTTCAGAAGAGTTTCAAGGCTATTATAAAGTACCAAAATTCGGAAAAAAAGTATCATCATTAG
>JALWSJ010000386.1 GCA_026993705.1 Flavobacteriales bacterium | reverse complement strand
TGCTGTTGTAGTTATTACGGTTCTTCTTATGTTTTTTATCAAAATTATGTTGAGTAAAATAAGAAATAAGTGTGAGGTCATAAATAAAAATACTGTATTTATATTGTTTTGGTTTTTCTTTATTTTCTTTTTTATGTTCGGTATTTCATACTATGTTCCAATGTTTTTGGATAGGTATCTAATGCCAACTGCTGTTGCTTTTAGTTTGGTTATTGCAATTTCAGTAGATTATATTGTAGAACAACAAAAATATAGATATATAGTTCCAATGGTAATTATTGTACTATTCATTAGTACTGTTAAACCCAATATTTCAAACAAGAGAAATGTCAAAGAAACGATTGATAAGATTAAAGAAACGAAGGATTCAAATACACTCGTATTATTATCACCGTCTTATTTTCTCATAAATTTTGCATATTACTATGATATTGAAACTTTCAAAAACTATAATGAAGATAGTATTTACTCAAACATCATCACATCATTGAAGTTGGAGAATGTTTACGGAGTTAATAATATCGATGAAATAGATGTTAAAAAATGGAAAAGAATAGTTTTTCTTGATGCTGCATCAAGTTTTTCCTTTCCTTATAATAACATCAAGAAAGAGCTAGATGCGAATTATGCTTTAGTAAATCAGAACCATTTTCAAGAAATATTTGATGTATATGAATATGTTTCTATTGAGCTTCAATAGAAGTATGGTTTTTCACGTTTCATTTGACCTTAAATCCGCAAGTGATTTCGTTATGAAAAGTAAAATACACATTAGTATTGGTCTAGCACAGTTTTGAGACACGCAAACGTAGCCATAGCTACGGTGAGTATCGAAAAACGAACATTGCCAATAATGATGCGTAGTTTGGCTTTATAATAGAACTTCACTTGCGGATTTAAGGTTTGAGTCTATTTCATGTTGAACTTGTTTAAAGTTGACAGGCTAATAGCGAGCGTAAATGTACCGATAGCTATCGGAGGCTTTACGCGTAGTTTAGCAAGTTATCTTTAAACAAGTTCGTTAATCTACATAAAGAGTTGTATAAGTATATTTCACTTCTTACTCTTTAATTACTTTAACAACCTTAATCTCATTATAATGAGTGTCAGTAATTTTTATAAAATAGATACCAGTCTCTAATTTTGATAATTCTATGCTGTTGTTTACTAATAAACCTTTTTTTATAACTGTACCAGTTATAGAAACTACTTCATATTGATGTCCATTCAAATGACTATCAACAAAGACTTTTGATGATGTAGGGTTGGGGTAGATGGTTAGTGAAGTATTTTCTAAAGTTTGAATACTAGATGTTGGATTACTTTTTGAAGCTTCAATCGTATTTCCATAGACACCAATATTTACCCTGTCGCCATTTGGGTTGGGTTCATTTGAATAATCTGATGCAGTATAACCAGCGTCCAAACAAGGACTTGTTTCCGTATCGTTTATCCAAGTAGTTCCGTTCCAGTGCCCGTACTCAGATTTTATATGATAATCAATTTCCCAAGGGTTTAAGATGTTAGCTTCTAACGTTGCTATATATGTTCCATTACCCAAATCAAACTCTACACTTTCTTGAGAAAAGTATAAGTTAAAAGCAGTAGTGCTCGACGGAGAGCCTTTGCTTACTAAAGGTTGGTAATCGTTTGTTAAATCGGTTCTGTACGTCCATAAAGATATAGTAATACCATTAGTAGTAGAAAGTGTTGTCGGATACTGAACACCAGTAGTACCGTCAAATAGTCCTGCATGTGAGCCAAGTAAGGCATCTGTAGTAAAAGTAGCAGTACTAGCTATTGGGTTAAAGGCATTTCCACTTGCGTCATTCCATGTATTATTAAAATTATAATATGCTTGGAGATTTGTGGTTAGTCCACCAGATAGAGTAGTAGGAGTACCTTGGTTGTATATGTTGTTTATTTCTGACGCTGTAAGTGCTTTATTCCAAATAGCTAATTCGTCTATTCTACCTGAAAAACCATCGCTACCTTCAATTCCAACTAGTAAGTTATCGGTATTATTTGCCATATTACCAAAACCTGATAATTTTCTACTAATGTTCTCAACACCATCAACATATATTTTCATTTGTTCTGTTGTGTTGCTATAAGTAGCAACAATATGATGCCATTGATTTAATGTGCTATGTGATGAAGCAAATAATGGGTTGTCATAAATATCTGTTGTAGAGTTGGCGTTTGCATAATTAGTACCATTGTTATAGAATAGGTTATTATCAGAAACAAACGTATGTATCGAAGCATCTCTGTTGTTTAAAGCCGTATCGCTTACATTCATTATGATGTTGTTTCTTACAAAAGTATGGTAACCAGAGCCGTCAGCTAATCGGTTGTTAAATATTATACCATCAGTTGTACAACCATCAATGATATTGTGTTCAATGCGAGTACTATCGTATCCTGCTATGGTTATGCCACCTTCCATGATAAACCCAGTATCGGTAATGTCGTCTTTTGTTTTGTATATTTTGTTGTGGTGGATATTAATATTTTTTCTCGTACCGAAAGGGTAGGGAAGGCTCCCTACTTGTTCGTCACTGCCCAAATGTATGCCTCCGTTTTTTCCATAAATAACGTTGTTGAAAATCTCAGCATGTTCAACGAGTGGAGTATATTGATTTTCGACAAAAAATACCAGCATAACCACTTGAATATTTAGCAATAGCATTTCCGATAACGTTGTTGTACACATCAAAATTGTCATCATCTTTACATCTTATTCCGCTGTTTGTTCTGGTAGAGTAAATAATGTTGTTATAGATTTTAAAATTTTTTAGACCGACAAAACAAATTCCTTCGTGTCCTGAATGTTCTATGTGATTGTTATAGATTTTCGAGATATTACAATCTTGTTGTGTGTCGCCGTTAATTCCTCCTGAACTCGTAAGGCGGATGACATCCCATTTGCTGTCGTGAATGTGCATATCGTGAATGGATATATTATGCGGATAGCAGAAATGGATAATAGGGATAAATTCTGCACCAGTAGGTTCTTGTTGAAGTATTCCTCCACTAATTTCAAAACCGTAAATTTCTACGTTTGCAATACTATCCCCAACATCTCCCCATGCATTCCATTGAGTATTACGTCCTTTTTGAGCAATCATTGGTTTGTTTTGTGTCCACCATTGCACATTTGCTTTTAATTCTATAGTAGCGGTACTATCGCCTGTAAGAGTTGTGTTGCTTGAAATGAAAATTGGTTCATTGATGTAGTAGGTATGTTCTCCCTTTAAATAGACTGTGGTAAAGCTAGGGTTAGCAGCTACAAAATCTAAGGCTTGATTAATTACTACTTGTGCTGTATCTCCATACGCATTAAAATCTCCACTACCATCACCTGAAACATATACAATTGGTGCTGTTTGAGCTTTTGTGTAAGTTGTAATGAATAAGAGTAAAAAAAATAGATTTCTCATTTGTTTTTAAGTTTTAGTCTTTAGTTTGGATAGAGATTATTACTGATTTTTATTACTCCTTCATCTTATCCATAATCCACTGAGCACCATCTTTGTGGATGGTTATGGTCATCATTTTTAGTTTTACATAATCTTCGTGCATAAAATAATAGCCAAACTTTTCATCTTGTTCGCCTGCATTTCTTGAACCTGAACCAGAATCTTTGATTAAAAACCAAGTAGTTCCGTCTTTAACGTAATATCCGATTAAGTGCATGGCGTGGTCGTCGGTGGTCGCTCCGTTGTTAAAACGTAGTTGTCTTGCCGATTCGTCTATGTAGTCTGAAGGAATATCAAATGTAGGAATGGTTGCGGTTTGTGAGATTTTATCGAATCCGGGTTCTGAAACATCGCCACCTATGCTCATGCTAAATCCTGTTTCTATAGCTGATTTTATAAGTGCCATAAAATCGTCTAAAGGCAGATTGTAGTAGTTGGAATCTCGCCACCAATTATCAGGTACATCGTAGATTGTTTTAGTGTAATAAGGCGACTGCATAAGGCTCATAAAGTTGACATAATCATCGGGATTTATTTGTATGATTTTTAAAAACTCTTTTGGAGTGATTTTTTTACCTTCGTATTCAAATTCCGTTGGTGCTTTTCCGATATATTTATCTAAAATTGCCCTGACTTCTTGTATAGCTTTGTCTTCATTCCAATCGTTATTTGCTTTTATTTCTGCAAAAAGTTGTTCTATTTCGGCAAACATTTGTTCGTGATTATAGAAAACATCATCTCCCGATTTTCCTTTGTAAGCATAGTAAGGAACTGCACCGTATAATTTCATTATCTTAGCAATAGCATTGGTTTCTGAGCCTTCGCCTAAGTGCATTTTTCCTTTATGTTGAACAAAGTATTTGGTTCGTTCTACATATTCCCAATAGACGGTGTACATTTCAGAAAGATTGATGGATTTCCCTGTTATTCTAAAAATTTCACTTTCTATAAAAGACGAAGTGGAAAACGACCAACACGTACCAGTATTTCCTTGTGATATTTTAGGACTGTGCCACACCGTTGTATATAGTTTGGGATTGGTGGGAAAGTTTTTTCCTTGATTGTCAACTTTAAATTTCAGGTGTTGTACCGTATCGTGTGTTCCGTTTAATGATTTAACGATTGTGTGTTGGTAGTAACTGACCGGTTCTTTAACGTATATTCCTTTGTCTTTAGGTTGTTGTGCTATACTTTTTAATGAGATTAAAAGTAGAGGAATGAATATCTTTTTCATGGTTTTGTTGGTTGAGTGTTTTGAAGTAATTTTGATGGAGTAATCACTCAAATGTAGGAATAATTTATGAATGTTGCTAAATGGTATTTAATTTCGTGTTTATTAGAAGGTTATTTTGAAAAGAACTTAGTTTTACTCCAATTCTAAAGAAAGAAAACGTTTTTGATTCATCACGATAAATTCACTGTTTGGGAACAAATATTTCAGCCCTTCATCTTCCACGTCATTCAACAATAAACAATCTATCTGTTCAAATTTCTTTTGTCCTTCCAATGTATTTACAATTGCATATTTCTTCCTATCCAAATTAAGCATATAATTTCTATCATTATGCAAGGTTATCACTTCTGCTCGGGGAGATTGATGTGCCTCCCAGTAGTTCTTGTACTTTTTAAATAAATAATTAAGTCTTTTAGAATTTTGTTCAGTTGTATAAAATAAGTTTACTCCATTTTTCAGTATATTGATATTCAATTCTTTACCTCTTTTCTCAATCGTTAAATATGTATGTGTCTTTATTTTATAATTTTCAAAATGACTAAAAACCAGTAATAAAACAAAAGCAATCTGTGATAAAGGTAACCATACTTTTTTATGAGTTTTAGCAAATAATAACATTGCTATAATTCCAAGATAAAGCAAAAACACCTCTTCTAAATTTATATACCTCCCCCCCAATACAGCCTTCGGTAAATGAGCAACAAATGATGTCAAATAATTTAAACCGTCTGCGAAAAATCCTATAACCGATAAGAGCGTTTTAAAGACGGGCAACCACCACACAAAAGCAATAGATATTAAGGTCAATATCAAAAGAATACTCGCTAAATATACAACGAACAAATTGGACAATATTCCATACAACGGAATTTGATGAAAACTAAATAAAACCAATGGTAATGTAACAATTTGAGCAACTAAAGATACAGCTGTTAATTCCCATAAAGCTGTTGCAATTTTAGACTTAAAAGCAAACCAATTATTTACCGTAGGATAGAAAACAACAATTCCAAGTACTGCTATATAACTTAACTGAAATCCTATATCAAAAAGATAAGTTGGATAATATAACAAGAGTACAAAAGCAGAGAAAGCAATTGTGTTATAAACACTTATGTTCCTTTTGAATAAACCTCCAATAGCCAATACCGTAAACATAATTGCCGAGCGAATTACCGATATACTTAACCCGCTTATAAAAGCAAAAAACCATATTCCTAAAAGAATAATAACGGTTTCCAGTAATTTTCTCCTTTTACGCCCCGTTAATAAATTAAAAAAGGAAGTTAAAAATAGATAAACAATACCAATATGTAAACCTGAAACCGCTAAAACATGCATGGCTCCCGCATCTGCATAATCACTTTTGGTTTGTTTATCTAAAAACTGCTTATCGCCCAAAACTAAGGCACTTACAATGCCTAATGCTTGTCCTTTTAATCCATTTTCCTGAAATTTATTCAATAAAATAGATCTGAGTTCCTGAGCAAAGGCATATAACGAAAAAGAATGGCTCTGTTTTACCCAAGAATCGACACTTAAATCGGCGGAGAAATAAATTCCCTGATCTACTAAATACAGGTTATAATTAAATTGATAGGGAATAGTATAACCTGTGTTTATCTTTTTTAATTTCTCAGTAGGAAAAATCAGAACATCTCCTGCACGAAGATGTTGTACACTATCTTCAAAATGAAGAATAACTCTGCTTTTAAATCTTTGCTTTTCTCCTTTTGTAATTTGTTCAGTTAATTGAGCTACGGTTTCACTTCCCCACCTAGTTGATTTTGGCGATTCTAATATAACTGCTTTTACATAAGCCCCCTCTATGAGTTCTTCTTCCGTACTTTTCAATTCAATTTGACGACGAGATAAATCTGTACCCAAAGCAAACAGACCAAGATAGACAAAAGAAGCAAACCAATAAGTGTAGTGCTTTCTTTTTCTTCGGTAATTTTCCCTATAATAAATACCGATAGCAAAAAGAAAACAAACAATGTAAAGCCCCTCTAAAACAACCTTATCAATTGCATAATAATAACCTAAAACTATCCCCAAAACCAAAGGAATCAAAAGCCGAACAAACGGATTTTTCCTAAAAAAAGTAAAAAAATAATTTTGGGACACCTTTAATTATTTTTTTGACGCCTCTATATAACGTTGTTGAATATCGGCAATATCAGGACAACTTTCTTTTACAATTTTCACAAATTTATCACTCTTAGTATTTATATTTCGTCCTTCAACTTCTATAGCACAAAAACCAAAATCTACAATATCCATATCATCAGACTCAGCATAATCACTTTCTTCTCTTAATTCTTTACGACTACTCATGCAATTGCATAACTCTGCAGCCGCCCCTTTCATTTCCTCTTCGCTTGGTTCATTGCATGACATCATTGCAATTGCTAAACTCATATAAAATATCGTTTTTTTCATTTCTTTAGTTTTATTTTTCGGCTCTAAGATAATAAAAAAATTAAAGTCCTCTAACCCATTCCGGTCGCAAAAACACTTTTCCTTCCAAAGCACCATCAATTAGCCCTAATAGCTTTTCTTTGTCTTGGTTTAGTCGTCCTTTTAAAACCAAATAATTGGATGCATGATTGCTTCTGAATATACTATTTTTAAGTTCAATATTTTGTATAAACAATCTCAACTCTTCCAATAATTCCTTTTGATTCATTTCTATAAATTCTCCTTTGAACTCTCGCTTGAATTTTGCTATCCCATTAGGAAAACTCAATACCAGTGTAGATATAAACTCCGGTTGAGTTTCATTTATCAACTCTGCTGATTGAATAGCGTGTTGTTTACTGTATTTTCTTCCTCCCAAACCTGTAAGTACCATAACCGATGCTTTTATTCCTGCCTTTTTTAATTTTAACAATGCATCTTTGGTAGAATCATATGTTTCCCCTTTTGAAACCGATGCTAAAACCTCATCATCTCCTGATTCGATACCGATATATAAAAGAGTTATCCCTGCTTTCCTTAATTCAACCAAATCATCTATGCTTTTGCTATTTATATTTGAGGGCAGGGCATAAGCTGAAATCCTTCTAATTGAAGAGAAACTATCATTGATATCTTTACAAATTTCCAACAAGCGATTTTTTGATAAAACAAAAGCGTCTCCATCTGCCAAAAAAACTTTATGCACTGGACCTCCTAATTGCTTAACTTTTTGGATTTCCTCTTTTATTTTTTCCCTTTTTCGAACTGTAAACTTTTTGGTTTTATACATTTCGCAAAATGCACACTCGTTATTACTGCAACCTAGGGTAACTTGTAAAATAAGAGAATTCCCCTCGCTTGGCGGACGAAACAAAGGTTGATGATATTTTATGGGTAAATAATACATACTTTTCTTCAATATTCCTTATTCTTCCTCATCGCTCAACAAATCGGGTCTTCTTTCTTTTGTTCGTTTGATGGATTCTTCTAATCTCCAATCTTCTATTTTTTGTGAGTGCCCACTCAACAAAATTTCAGGGACGTTCAATCCATTATAATCAGCAGGGCGCGTATAAACAGGCGGAGCTAACAGATTATCTTGAAAAGAATCCGATAAGGCAGACATTTCATCACCTAAAACACCGGGAATCAAACGTACAATAGAATCCACTAAAATAGCAGCCGCCAATTCCCCTCCCGAAAGCACAAAATCGCCCACGGTAATTTCTTTTGTAACATATAAATCACGAACTCTTTGGTCAACGCCTTTATAATGACCACACAAAATAATAATGTTTTCAAAAGAAGACATTTTATTACTAACAGACTGTGTTAGTTGTTCCCCGTCGGGTGTCATGTAAATGACTTCGTCATAATCTCGTTCAGATTTCAATTGCTCAATACAATCGGCAATAGGTTGAATCGTCATCACCATTCCGGCTCCACCGCCAAAAGCGTAATCATCAATCTTCCGGTGCTTATCTTTTGAATAATCCCTCAAATCATGCACTTTTATAGTAACTAAGTCTTTCTCTTGTGCTATTTTTACCATAGAATGAGCAAAAGGACTCTCTAACAATGCAGGTACAGCGGATAATATATCTATTCTCATATTTCAAATCAATTTGGCTACTTTATTCCCAAATCTAAATCTCATTTATCTTATTCCTAACACGCCCAATAAACCTCTAGTCAGTTCCCTTACCAAAGTCGTACTCGCCTTATCAATGATTTTATCCGTAACCGATTTCCGTGGTCTTCCAACTCTCTTTCTCGAAGTCGTTTGTCTTCTCGTACTCCTTTCTCTAATCTTACGACGTTCTTTCTCCAATTTTTTTTGTTCCTTTCTGAGTTTTAGTTGATGCTCTTCTTCCTGTGCTTTTTTTATCTTTCTATCCAATATCTCATAAGCACTTTCCCTGTCAATTGTTGAATTATATTTATCGGCTAATTCCGATTGACTAACAACTTCTTTTAGTTCGTGATCAGATAAAATCCCCATTCTGGTAATAGGAGCTCTCAGCAATGTAGCAGCTAAAGGAGTTGGTATTCCTTTTTCATTTAGAGCGGTTACCAAAGCCTCTCCAATTCCCATTTGAGTAATCAATTTATCTGTTTTATAAAAATCCGAAAGCGGATAATTCTCTGCAGTTCGCTTAATTGCTTTTCTATCTCTCGCTGTAAACGCTCGTAAAGCATGTTGAACCTTTAATCCCAATTGACTTAAAACATCAGCAGGAATGTCCGTAGGCATCTGTGTACAAAAGAAAATTCCAACGCCCTTGGAACGTATCAATTTTATAATCACTTCAATCTGATCCAATAACTCATCACTCGCTTCCTCAAAAACCAGATGTGCCTCATCTATAAATAAACAAAGTTTAGGTTTATCGCTATCTCCTGCCTCAGGAAAAGTCTGATAAATCTCCGCCAACAAACTCAACATAAACGTAGAAAACAACTTTGGTTTACTTTGAATATCCGTAAGCCGTATAATTGAAATTTTCCCGTTCCCCTCTTTATCTTTCAATAAAAAATCATTTACTTCAAACGAACGTTCTCCAAAGAAAAGTTCAGCTCCTTGCTGTTCCAATTCAATCACTTTTCTCATAATTGTAGAAACAGAAACAGAAGAAATCTTTCCATATTCGCTTTCCAACTCCTTTTTTCCCTCTGTGTTGATGTACTGCAAAGTTTTTCTTAAATCTTTCAAATCCAACAACGGCAATTGATTATCATCACAATATTTAAACAAAATGGAAATGATACCGCTTTGCGTATCGTTTAACCCTAAAATTTTGGACAACAATACAGGACCAAACTCAGAAACGGTAGCCCTCATTCTCGTCCCTAGCTCTTTAGAAATACTAAACAATTCCACCGGTAATCCTTGTGGAGTATATTCTTCTCCAATCGCTTCATGTCGCCAAATAATGTGGTCGTTTAATTCACCGGGCTTTGTCAAACCACTCAAATCCCCTTTAATGTCCATTAAAACAGAAGGAACACCATTTAGCGATAATTGCTCTGCCAATACTTGCAACGTTTTGGTTTTTCCCGTTCCGGTTGCCCCGGCAATAAGCCCGTGTCGATTCAAGGTTTTTAATGGTATTTTTACTTTTGCATCTTTTACCGGTTCTCCATCGAGCATCGCTCCCCCAAGTACAATCGAATCTCCCTTAAAAGAATAGCCTTTATTGATGCTTTCTTTAAAATTTTTTATTTTATTTTCAGTTGCCATATCTTAATCATAATTACGTGTGCTAAACTACAAAAAAATATAAAGAGTTCCTTCTCTCTATTGAAGTTAAATTTGTTACTTTGCAACAATCTTTAACTAAAACTTTATAAAATGAAAGTATTGGCAAACGACGGGATTGCCCCCTCAGGACAAAAAAAATTAGAAGAAAACGGTTTTACGGTTGTAACGGAAACCGTACCACAAGAAAACTTAATTCAAGAAATTAACGATAAACAATATGAAGTACTGTTGGTACGAAGTGCAACAAAAGTACGCAAAGACCTTATCGACAACTGTCCCACTCTTAAAATGATTGGACGCGGAGGTGTTGGTATGGACAATATAGATGTAGAATATGCACGCGAAAAAGGCATTGTGGTCTTTAACACACCCGCATCTTCTTCATTAGCCGTTGCCGAATTAGTTATGAGCCATTTGTTTGATTTAGCTCGTTCTGTTCATGACGCAAATCGTCAAATGCCCGTTAAAGGAAATAAAGAGTTCAAAAAACTAAAAAAACAATACGGAAAAGGTATTGAATTAAGAGGAAAAACATTAGGCATCATAGGTTTTGGAAGAATTGGTCAATACACTGCAAAATACGCCTTGGGTGTAGGAATGAATGTTATCGCCTATGATCCGTTTATGGAAAAAGCAACCATTCCCATCGAAATTGCCGACCAAACATTGTCGGTTGAGATAAAAACAACGTCTTTAGAAGAGGTCTTAAAAAACTCAGACTTTATTACTTTACACGTTCCGATGCCGGCAGACGGAAAAGCACTTGTAGGCGAAAAAGAATTTAACCTGATGAAAGATGGCGTTCGTATCGTCAATGCTGCAAGAGGTGGTGTTATCGACGAAGATGCACTCATTGAAGCCTTAAATTCAGGAAAAGTAAATGCAGTGGCACTAGATGTTTTTGTTAACGAACCTACTCCAAGAGAAGATATTCTTACCCACCCGAAAATAGCTTTAACTCCACACATAGGAGCGGCAACTGAAGAGGCACAAGACAGAATAGGAACAGAATTAGCCGATAACATTATATCCTTTTATAAAAAATAGCTCTAACGATTATATTGATTATTTGGGCGTTCCCCTCATTTGCAAAAACAACATTTCGCTCAGGCGAAACGATGTTTTAGCAAATGAGGGTCGGGCTATCCGCTATATCTTTTGCCCTCCAAAATGAGGGAGGGCAAAAGGATGCCACTACTATCCCTAACGTGGAATGAAATAAGTGCAAGAAAGTGGAACTTGTAGTTCTCAGATGATGAATATTTTCTTTGCTTATGCTCAAAACAACAAACTGTAAGAATTTTTGAATCTTTCTTTTTCTCAATACTGTCGTTGTAAATTTTTGTAGTAACTCGTTACAACAAAAATTTTACGCCTAAGTCTTGAAAAAAATAAATTCTTCAAATTCTCCATAAAGTTCATTGCATTGAGCATAGCACCAGCTATGGAAATAAAAC
>JALWSJ010000385.1 GCA_026993705.1 Flavobacteriales bacterium | reverse complement strand
AGTTTCGGTTTGTTCCCCTTATTTTTGTTGGGAGTATGGTTGATATCAAAATCTACGCTAACAAAAACTTCATGGTGGAGTTTGTTAGTAGGGGTACTTGTCATTGCAGGAGTCTTTGTAACGAACCCTCTTTTTATAGATGATTACGAAAGCACCTCTAAAGAATATACCTACAAAGCCAAAGACTGGGAAATCATAAAATCAAAATTCAAAGAGCAAGGCATCGACTTAAATCAAGGCAAATATTTAATCGCTTTTTTTAGTACCAATTGTCCACATTGCAACGATTTGGCTAAAGCCTTCGGAGCAACCTATCGAGGTTTTGGAAGTCAGCGTAAAGTCGTTCTTGTATTCCCTGGTAATGAAAAAGACACGAAAGCCTTTATAGAGCGAAATAAGTCTGATTTTCCTTATATTCGAGTAACGCCCGACGAATTTACAAAAACAGCAGGGGTTGCTTTTCCTTCACTTTTTGAAATCAACAATGGAGAACCCGTTTTACATTGGACAGGAACGTCTTTTAGTTATAAAGTCAGAGATGAGCAATTTTCAAAGTAAAACTTTTTATTGATATTAAAATACTTACCTTTATAGCCGAAAATTTATAAACTATTACACAATGGGAAAAGATAGATACCAAGCACACGATTATTACTTAATGGACGACATGCTGACCGAAGAGCATAAAATGATTAGAGATGCCGCACGAGCATGGGTAAAAAAAGAAGTTAGTCCTATTATTGATGATTATTACGAAAGAGCAGAATTTCCAAAACAAATAATACCTGGTTTGGGAGCAATTGGTGGATTTGGTCCTTACATTCCAGAAGAGTATGGAGGAGCAGGTTTAGATCAAATATCATACGGACTAATTATGCAAGAATTAGAACGTTGCGACTCAGGTTTGCGTTCTACATCTTCAGTACAAAGTTCGTTGGTAATGTACCCTATTTGGAAATTCGGATCGGAAGAACAAAAGAAAAAATATTTACCAAAATTAGCCACAGGTGAGTATATGGGATGTTTTGGTTTAACGGAGCCAGATTATGGTTCAAACCCAGCTGGAATGATTTCTAACATCAAGGATATGGGAGATTATTACTTGTTGAATGGTGCTAAAATGTGGATATCGAACGCTCCGTTTGCTGATGTAGCGGTGGTTTGGGCTAAAAACGAACAAGGCAGAATCAAAGGAATGATTTTGGAAAGAGGAATGGAAGGTTTTGAAACACCTGAAATGCACGGAAAATTATCTTTGAGAGCTTCAGCAACCGGAGAGTTGATTTTTAACAATGTAAAAGTACCGAAAGAAAATATTTTACCGGGTAAAGATGGATTGGGAGCTCCGCTTCAATGTTTGGATAGTGCTCGTTTTGGAATTGCTTGGGGAGCAATAGGTGCAGCCTTGGATTGCTATGATTCTGCTCTTAGATATGCTAAAGAGCGTATCCAATTTGATAAACCAATTGCTGCTTTTCAGTTAACTCAAAAGAAATTAGCTGAAATGATTACCGAAATTACCAAAGCTCAATTATTAACGTTTCGTTTAGGTCAGTTGAGAAATGAAGGAAAAGCGACTTCAGCTCAAATCTCTATGGCTAAGCGAAATAATGTTGATATGGCAATTAAAATTGCAAGAGAGGCACGTCAAATTCATGGAGCAATGGGAATTACCAATGAGTACTCTATTATGCGACACATGGCAAATCTAGAATCGGTGATTACTTACGAAGGAACACACGATATTCATCTCTTGATTACAGGTATGGATATTACGGGTATTCCTGCGTTTAGTTAAGTTAAGACCGTTGCAATATTACTTGAAAACTGAATAGAAACTCATTCTACTTCAATCTTCTGCGTTATCGAAATTTTTTAATCCTCATATAATCGGCAAAACAAAAAGTGCACATCTCTAAAACGAAATGTGCACTAAAAAACATTTTCCATGCAAATATAGATAAAAACACTTACCTTTGCGTTACCACACTTGTAAACTAACCAACATAAAGGGATTTAAGCCCCTAAGCCACCCACTCTTATGAGTGGGTGTAGTTGGTTAGACAATTAAGTGTGGTAACTGCTTAGGGGCTGTTTTTTTTTAGCTATATAGGATAATTAGCCGTTAACTGCTCCACCTTTCTTTTACGCTTCTTTACAGTAGCTCCATTAGAAGCTGACAATGCTTTATCTATCTTCTTTGTGTACCACCCATTTCGCTTGACGTAATCGTCTAAAATTGAGGAAGGATAAGTACTCAATAAGAATTTACCTTGCACATTTTCAAGAGCGTTTAAATCACGTTTAAAATGCTCTTCGGTATAACCTCCATAATGACCTTGGTTGGTATTGATATAAGGTGGATCAACGTAGAAAAATGTATTTTCGGTATCTCGACTTAATATAACATTAGAAGCTTCGTTCTGCTCAATTTGAGTATATCTCATTCTCTCGCTTAATTTCTCTTGAAAAGCATCTATCTTATTTTGTATAGTATAAGCTCGTTTACTTTTATCATAGCCCCATGTGCCTATCTTACACGAAAAACCTTGATTAGTTACCATCCAAAACGCCCACGCTCTTATTACTAGGTCATCTGCAAACAACCAAGGACTTCTGTATATAATTAATGCCTGCTTATAAGTTTCGCGACTATGGAGAGTCGCCTCTACCTTCTTGCGAAGTGCAAAGTAATCGTGCTTCAGAACTTCATAGAAGTTTACGATATTCATATTCACATCGTTAATAACGTCACACTTAACCGGTTCTTTTGCCCAATACACTGCACCACCTCCAAAGAATGGTTCAACATAAATCTCGTGTTCAGGTATTAAAGGTAAAATTTCCTTTAACATCATTTGTTTCCCTCCATAATAAGTAATAGGAGTCTTAATTTTGCTTGTAGTTGTTGTTTTCATACACACTTGTTTTTATTTGTTAGTTACTATTTTAATTTTAAATATTACAATGTTGGTACTATTGTGAATAATACTTTCACTCCATTATTTTCTATTAGATTCCTCCATTTTGGGTCGGAGGACTGAGTGGTATATTCA
>JALWSJ010000384.1:9694-11990 GCA_026993705.1 Flavobacteriales bacterium | reverse complement strand
GCATAGCTCTAAGTTATCATTTTTAGAAAATTATATTCACAAAAAAAACCCATTCTTGCGAATGAGTTTTTTTTCATCATTTTAATTTATTTTATTTATCTTTTACTAGCTCCTAAACCTCTTGGACTTCCCATTCTATCCATTGCACATCTAAATCCTATATAAGAGGTTGCTAAATCTTCATCTAAATATCTTCTTGTCCCCGGATTCATCCAATAAGCTCTATCTCTCCACGAACCTCCTTTATAAACACGAGATTTATCTGAAATTAATGTAGTAGGGTCTTGTGCTCCTGCTAAGGTTTTGTCTTTACCTGACTGATACATCACCCAATCTTCTTTCTTAGTATCACTATTAATACCGGCAATCATTGCTTCACTCATCTCTCCACCCGGATAATAAATTGACGAACGCAAATCTCCATCTAACTCATCTATATTGTCAGCAATTCGATAATTTCGACGCTTAATATTTTCCTCTGCGGTGACTTCTCGCATTTTAAGATTACCCGGAGTATCCAATACATAATCCGATAAGCCCGATCTTAGCATTGGAATAATTTCCAATTCGTACTCTTCGTAACCCGGTATTTGCTGGATTTGACTGTTTATATCTTCAAAAATTTCTGTGAAAATCATACTGATTTGCTCAGCTGCCTGCAAGTGTTGTTTCTGTTTTCTCAGTTTTTTAGCTTCTTTCACTTGTTCAGCAATAGCATCTAATAGTAAATTTTCTAATGAATCAACTTTATCTGGTCTTCCCTCATATCCATATCGTCTATCCGCTTTTCCTTGACGTTCAGCTTTAAACTCAGCTAAATACTCTTCTATTCCATCTATATCATATACTGTTGCATCGTATTTATCAGAGATTGTTCCTTCTACGTTCAATACTTTTGTTTTAAACACATTTCCACGGAACGGTCTGAACTCATCAAAATCTTCCGACGATAACACTCTATAAACATCCATCACCCACTCACTAACATTACCAGCCATATTATACAAACCATAATCATTCGGCCAATAAGAAATAACAGGAGCTGTTACATCTGCATTATCATTTAAGTGTCCTGCAATCCCCATATAATCACCACGACCTCTTACGAAGTTAGCCATCATATCTCCTTGCCATTTATCATCAGGATTACGAACATAGTGACCATTCCAAGGATAAATTCTTCTTTCGGTAATACGTCCATCAACAGTATTTCCAATCAAACCATAAGCAGCAAATTCCCATTCTGCTTCAGTTGGGAGGCGGTAACGAGGTAATAAAATACCATCTTCTAATCTTACACCTCGTGTTCCCATATCTTTTGAACGATCTCCACTAGCAGCCGCTGGATCATAGTTTGGCATTTGCCCAGCCTCATTCAAACCTTCTTCATATTGTCCGGCTAAATAAGCGTCCGTTGTAAACGGGTTATTTTGTTGGTCAGGATTCATTACCAAAATACCTTCTCTAATTAAAATAAATTCATTTACCCTATCGGTACGCCAAGCAGCAAAATTTGTAGCTTGTAACCAATTCACACCAACAACGGGATAATCTCTGTAAGAAGGATGCCTTAAGTAATACTCAACGTAAGGTTCATTATAAGCTAACTTCTCTCTCCAAACCAAAGTATCCGGAAGAGCTTTTTTATGTATCATGGGAAAATCTGTAAAGGTTCTTCTTGTCCAATACAAATACTCCAAATACTGATGATTGGTAATCTCTGTTTCATCTAAATAAAACGAAGAAACCGTTACACTCCTAGGCGTATTGTGATTTTCATACATCACATCTTGTTCGGTTTGCCCCATGGTAAATGTACCACCTTCAATCAACAATAAACCAGGTCCTGTTTCTTGTTCCTCATAAGCTCTTTTCTCAAAACCTCCATTTGCAGGGTTATTAAATTCCCATCCTGTCGTTTTAGAACGCTCATAAGAACACGATGAAAAAACACCTGTAATCAATGCTAAAACTGCCAATACGGCTATATTAATCTGCTTCATATTCCTGTTTTTATGTCCCCTTACTACTCTTTTTTAGCGCAATAGGTTACAAAAATAGTTATTTTTTTTAAAAATTAGGGCAAGTTACCGAACGAAAAGTTTTTTTCTTAGTTCTACATTTGAATACATAGTTAAAAGAAACCTCGTGTGCACCTCCGGATGCAAGAGAAAGTTTTGAAATTGTTGCGTCGTAGCTATATCCAACCTTTACCCCTCCGGCGTGTATTCCCAACAAAACAATAAAAGCATCAGCATTTCGATACCAAACTCCACCAACCAAAGGACCTGTCTTT
>JALWSJ010000384.1:0-9684 GCA_026993705.1 Flavobacteriales bacterium | reverse complement strand
GGACCTTTCTTTATATACATTCCTATATTCATTTGGCTGGTTTTTGCTTGTTGCCTGAATAAAATATTAGGTGAAATAGACATTCCCTCGTCTTTATTATATTTAGAGCCCGAACCGGAAAGCGGTATAACAGCTCCTGCATGCCCTGTAATTTTAAGCGGTAAAGGACTCTTCCCTTTTATTAAAGACTCATCTGGCTGATTAATATGATGAAAAGCAAAGCCAAAGAAGAATTTTTCACTAAAACCAATTGCTCCGGCAGAAAAATCCATTCCCGAACGACTTCCTCCTCTTGGAATATCCCCCGAATCATAAACAAATCCCCGCCTTGTATCAATCATATCACCAAAAGTTAAGCGGCTCCAATCCAATGATTTTTGAAAAAAAGTAGCTTCCACCCCAAACCGTACAGAAAAATCACGACTTAATTTCATTTGGTAAGCATAAATACCGCTTATTCGGGTGGTTGACAATGTTTTCGCTTGTTTATCCGTAAAAACCATTAAACCTAATCCACCGGACATTGCCGAAACATATTGATCATAAGAAGCACTCGTTGTAATAAACGTTCCGGACAAACCAGGCCATTGATTTCTATAATTCAAAGATACTCGAGGACATTTATTGGTGCCTGCAAAAGCCGGATTCAAATACAAAGGATTCGCGTAAAACTGTGTAAACTCAGCATCTTGAGCATACGTCTTAACATATGAAGCAAACACTAAACTTAGTAGGAATAAGCCTACTATTTTATTCATTATTATTATTTGTACCGGAGATGCCAATTGTTCTTTTTTATATAGTTAATAATATACACTTACTTTGGGCGTTACCACAAGGGTCGGGCTATCACTACTCACTCTTTTGGTTTGTTGCATATATGCAACAAACCAAAAGGAGTTCAAACACGCCGTTCTATCCCTAACGCGACTCTGTGCTATGCTCCTTAAAACTCAATACTGTTTAAAACATAAGCATCACTACCAACAAACTTATGTCAAACCACTGAATTTTAATGAAACTACTATGCAATAATACAAAAATAATAACACAAAACAATAACAGATAACAAAAAAAGTTAAAGAACTCCTTATTAGCCAATTAAACAAATATAATATACATCAACTTTAAACAACTTATTTATCTTTGCGGACTAACGTAACTATTTATCCAAACAAAATGAAACTCAACACACTCACCGCTATCAGTCCAATTGACGGAAGATACAGAAAAACAACAGCTGATTTAGGTCTTTATTTTTCAGAATTTGCATTAATTAAATACAGGGTATTTACTGAGATAGAGTACTTTATTGCTTTATGTGAACTTCCTCTTCCTCAACTTTCAAATTTTGATGCTTCTTTATTTTCTTCGCTTAGAGATATTTACAATAACTTCACAGAAGAAGACACATTAACAATAAAAAACTTGGAAAAAACCACCAACCACGATGTTAAAGCTGTAGAATATTTTATAAAACAACAATTTAATAACTTAGGTATTGCACCTTATAAAGAATTTATCCATTTTGGATTAACTTCACAGGATATAAACAATACAGCTGTACCTAAATCTTTAAAAGATGCTGTTCAAAGTGTTTACCGACCACTTTTGGATGAAATCATCCAGCTTTTAAGAGAAAGAGCAGAAGAATGGAAGGATATTCCGTTACTCGCCCGTACTCACGGACAACCGGCATCTCCTACTCGATTAGGTAAAGAAGTTTCTGTTTTTGTAGAACGTTTGGAAATTCAAAAGAAGCAATTACTATCCATTCCTTATTCGGCAAAATTTGGTGGTGCTACAGGTAATTTTAATGCTCATTTCGTTGCTTATCCTGCAATAGATTGGGTAACTTTTGCAAATAATTTTGTAAAAAACTACCTTGGACTTGAACGTTCTCAAACCACTACTCAAATTGAACATTATGATAATCTTGCTGCTTTGTTTGATGCTATGAAACGTATCAATACTATTTTAATAGATTTAGACCGCGATATCTGGACGTATGTTTCCATGGATTATTTTAAACAAAAAATTAAAAAAGGTGAAATTGGATCTTCTGCCATGCCTCACAAAGTAAACCCTATTGATTTTGAAAATTCTGAGGGGAACTTGGGTATTGCCAATGCTTTATTTGAACATTTATCAGCAAAACTTCCAATTTCAAGATTACAAAGAGACTTAACAGACAGCACTGTATTAAGAAATATTGGCGTTCCACTCGCCCATTCTGTTTTGGCTTTATCTTCATTGAAAAAAGGATTGAATAAGTTATTACTCAACGAAGCTAAAATACAAGCCGATTTAGAAAATAATTGGGCGGTTGTTGCCGAAGCTATACAAACGATTTTAAGAAGGGAAAACTATCCTAACCCATACGAAGCTCTAAAAGAACTAACACGTACTAATGATACAATTAACGCTTCATCTATTGCTCAATTTGTTGACAACTTAGACGTTAGCGAAAACATAAAAAAAGAATTGAAACAAATTACACCTTCTAATTATACTGGAGTGTGATTAATTATATAAAAACCGTTGTAAGATGACTCAAAACAGTATAGAATATCATTCTTATGCGTTAGGGATCGTATCCCTAACACGGGCAAAATAGACGATATAAAGAGTTTTTTGATTCCTCATTCTTCTTCATATTTTATTTCCATAGCTGGTGCTATGCAAAGAAAATATTCATCGTCTAAGAAACCAAAAATTTATTTTCTTACCGCTCATTTTACTGAGACCTAGTAGGTTTTGAAAACCTACTAGGTCTGAAAAAAGATTAGTCACACGTTAGGGATAGAAGCGGCATCCTTTTGCCCTCCCTCCTTTTGGAGGGCAAAAGATATAGCGGATAGCCTTTTCTGTTGTTGGGGGAACGCCCAATTTAATGTAATTTACCTAGTTAACATCAGATTACCTTTTCTCTCTATAGATTTTCCGTCTCTGTCTATGGCTTTTAAAATGTAATAATATTCTCCGGTTGGCGATTCTTTTCCTGCTAAAGTTCTTCCGTCCCAACCTCCTACAGGAGCAGTCCAACTGTAAACTACTTGTCCCCAGCGGTTGAATATTACACACTCAAATTCGGTTATTCGTTCTGCTTTAAAGGTAAATATATCGTTTACTCCATCTCCATTTGGCGTGAATATATTAGGGAAACGAATCTCTCTTCCATCCACAAAAACGTAAATAGAATCATAGGCTACACAGCCTCTTTCATCTGTTAAAATAATATAAGCCATATAATCTCCTCGTAAATTATAAATATGCATCAACGACGAATCTGTACTGAAATTATTATCTCCAAAATCCCACTGCACTGTTCCGTTATCCCCTACCCACGAATAATCAACCGAATCCGGAGCAACGCCATAAATTGTATCAACCGAAACAGAATGAACTAAAATATCAACGACTGCCGTTAAATCTTCTGCTACAAAAACTTGATCATTATCTGTACAACCATTATAGTTATTGGTTACTAGTAACGTATAATTTCCCCCTTGATTAACCGTTGGACTAAGTGTATTATCTCCCATTGTGATATTGCCATCAAGCGTTGTCCATAAGTAAGTATAATTTCCTGTAGATGAACCCGTACCTGACAAATTAATTTCTGGAATGTTACAACTAATAATGGTATCAACTCCCGCCACGGCTACTGGGTGTATGGTATCAATACCTACGTAAACCGTATCGGAATTAACACAGTGATTAACAGTATTGGTTATGGTTAAAAAGTAATTTCCGACAGAATCAACTGTTGGGGTAAGCGTGGTAGTTCCCGTAACGATATGTCCTATATAGGTTGTCCAAACATTACTATAAATACTGCCTGTATCCGATTGCGTACCATTTAAATCAATACTCATATGACTACAAGTAAGTAAGGTATCAATACCAGCATTTACAACTGGAACAATTGTATCAACTATCAACATGGCTGTATCTTGAATTACACAACCATTAGGAGCTGCAATCGTAACAACATAATCTCCTACCGGGTCAGAGAATGTAACATTTATAGTAGAAGATGAATTTGTTCCTCCTGACGGAGTTACCCAAGCATAAGTTACACCTCCCGTAGCGGTAAAAGTTCCTGAACTTGTTGCACAATCTAAAATAACATCTGCTCCTGCACTTGCATTTGGTGGAGTTTGGTCTATTGTTAATAGAGCTGAGTCTAATTTTGTACAACCATTACTTCCTGTACCTTCCACTACATAATAGCCGGCAGGGTCAGTATCGGAAACCGGTAATGAAGCTGTTGTGGCAGTTGAACCATCCGGTCTTGTCCACAAAAAGGATACTCCCCCCGTAGCATTAAACACACCGCTTGTAGTAATACAGTCTAAAGTAATATCACTTCCTGCGTTTGTATTGGGTGGTGTTTTGTCAACTGAAATAACTACTTGGTCAGTTGCTGTACAACCATTTAAAGCGGTAACGGTTAACGTATAAGTAGTTGTTGAAGCAGGTGTCGCAACCGGAGTTGCTATTGTCGTTCCGGACAAACCATTAGAAGGAGACCATGAATAAGTTCCCGAACCTGAACCACTAAGAGTTACACTCGGTGTTGTACAAGTGATAGTAAAATCACTTCCTGCATTTACTGACGGAGGAGTCTCATCGACAGTTACTGTTACTTGGTCGGTATCTGTACATCCATTAGCCGCCATTGCAGTCAGCGTATAAATTGTTGTAGTACTTGGATTTGCAACGGGATTAAAAACATTTGCATTTGACAGACCTGTTGAAGGAGACCACGAATAACTCACCCCTCCGGAACCATTTAATTGAGCTGTTGGTGTTATACACGTTGTTGTAACATCTGCTCCTGCATTTGCAGTAGGCGGTGCTTTATCAACAGTTATGGTTACCTGATCGGTTGCCGTACAACCATTTGAACCTGTAACCGTTACAGTATAGGTTGTCGTACTACTTGGATTGGCAACAGGATTACGTATATTTGGATTTGACAAACCAGCAGTAGGTGACCAAGAATAACTTACACCTCCACTCGCATTTAATGTAGTAGTTGGTATGGCACAATTTATTGTTACATCACTTCCTGCGTTTGCATTTGGCGGGGCTGTGTTAACCGTTACAGTAACTTGGTCAGTAAATACACACCCACTCGCATCAATTTCTTGTAAAGTGTAAGTAGTGGTACTGATTGGGTTAGCCACTGGATTCGAAATATTTGGATTTGATAACCCAGCAGCAGGTGTCCAACTATATGTACTTCCTGAAGTTGGAGAAGTACCAATCGTTGCTCCCGATGAATTAGATACGCATGTCTTTGTAAATGGATTCCCGGCATCTGTTCCAGACAGAATACAACAGTTAGTTGTAGCATTTCCGCCCGTATTTGTAAACACAAAATTACCAGGACTACCAGAATAATTCGTAATCAACAAGATATACCATTCTCCAGTATTTGCTCCGGTAATTTGACAATATTCCGTAGCACTGGCAGAATAACTACAAGATTCAACAGGTCCGGAAGGAAAAGGATTACCACAAGCACCAGTAGCAGAAGTAAAAGGTCCCCAACAAATAAAATCGACATCATTGGATCCTTGCTGTATTCTTATAGTCATATTCCCCGGATTAGCTATTTGAAAATGAAACCAAGTGGGATTAGGTGTAGAACCCAAACAACTTACTGAACCATAACCTGAATTCCCTGTAACACTTGGAAATGAATAGGTTGTCCCCGTACAAAACGGGGTTGAATTATAACAATTTGTACCTTGAGAAAAAACTCCCAAAGAGAAAAAAGTAATAAGGATTAGTATTATTATTTTCATGTTTAATATCTTTAATATATGTCTTTCTATTTATTGTATTTGATTCTCTAGTTAATAAAGAACAACATTACTTAGACTAATAATTTGTAACAAAAGTTGCATTGGCTTTAATATTTGTACGCAAATCAAGAGCAAGATATAGTAATTAAATGAATTAACAAAATAATAACATTTGAAAATTATTCTTTAATTCTCAAAAAACATCCTTTTAGATAGGAAAACTCACTTTCTTATTGCTCATTTCATATGCGTTAGGGATAGAACGGCGTGTTTGAACTCCTTTTTGCCCTCCTCCTTTTGAGGGCAAAAAGAGTGAGTAGTGATAGCCCGACCTTTACGGCGTTAAAAAGCAATGCAGTGCAACGGAATTGCTTTTTTATGCTGTAATGGGAACGCCCAAATCTTTACACCTTAAATATCTATTCTTTGTAAATAAACCCTATTGTTAAAAACTTATTCTTTTATTGCTATTGAGAACTTTTTAACTTGCGAGCCGAATAAAACACAATAATTATGATAAGGAAAATATTACTATTTTTAACCTGTGCTATTTTGGCTTTTGGTAGCTTTGCACAAGAAGACTTAACGCAAGAAGAACTCGATTTACTAAACAAAGTAAACGCAGAAAACGCTGAAGCTGCTGCTACGGCTGAAGCTCAGGAAGCGTATAATACTGGTATATCATTGTTTAAACAAAAGCAGTACGCTAAAGCTGTTCAATCGTTTGATAAGGCGATATCTGGCGACCCGAAGTTTGAAGCGGCTTATTTTAATAAAGGGGTAGCTCAAATCCAATCTAAGAAATATAAAGGAGCAATTTCTACTTTTAGTCAATTGATCAAATTGAATCCGCAAAATGCCAATGCTTACTACCAAAGAGGTGTGGCTTATCAGAAACTCAAACAATACGAAAAAGCACTGAAAGATTACAATAAAGCTGCACAAATCGATAGTCAGAATGAAAAATATCCGTACAATGCTGGTGGTGTATTGTTCATGATGGCGGATTATGATGGGGCTATTAAAATGTTCACTAAAGCAATTGCTATTAAATCGGATTTTGCGGATGCTTATAATGATAGAGGTAGTTGCTATAGAATGAAGAAAGAATACCAAAAAGCACTAGAAGATTACCAGAAAGCTGGGAGATATGCTCCTAAACACGCTTTTATCTTTAATAATATAGGTACGGTAAAAAAGAATTTGAAAGATTACCAAGGTGCTAAAGATGCTTATAGCAAAGCAATTTCACTAAACCCTAAGTTTTTTATTGCCTACAACAATAGAGGGGTTATGAATATGGAACAAGGCAAGCTAAACGAAGCTATGATTGATTTCAATAAAGCTATTGCTGTCAATAAAAACTATGCTCCTGCCTACAATAACAGAGGTGTTATCAAACATAAAAAAGAGAAGTACAAAGAAGCAGTTGAAGATTTCAATAAAGCAATTAAACTGAATCCTAAATACGCTGATGCTTACGCGAATAGAGGAGTTTCTAAAGAAATGACAAGAGACATGGAAGGAGCTTGCAAAGACTGGAGTAAGGCTGAGGAATTAGGGTCTGAAAAAGGAGCTAAATACCACGCAGCTAACTGTGCTTTTTAATTTTAACTAACATTTACAATACTACGATTATGAAAATCATATCAATATTTATAACCATTGCCTTTTTATCTTTCTCTTTATTTACTTTTGGTCAAGATGTACCGTTTAAGGCGAGTAATTTTAAAGATAAAAAAACAGAATTTAAAGAAGCTCTTGTTCATTTTGAGAAGGGAAAAGAATTGGTTGAACAAGGGAACGAAGCAATTTACAATGTTCAAAATCCTGGTAACACTTTCAAAGCTGCTATCATTGAATTAAAAAAAGCCTACAAGTTTAATCCTAAAAGTGCAGAGTTGAACTTTTTACTTGGAAACGCCTACTTGTACACGAATGAAAAATATAAGGCGTTAAATTATTTAGAAAAAGCTATTAAATTAAATCCAGAAGTCGATGACTTTAGTGATTTTTACTTAGGTATGGCTTATCAGTTGGATATGGATTTTTCTAAGGCTCTAAAACACTACACAAAATTTGAATCAAACTCAAAAAGTAAACAAATTGCTTCTTTAGGTAAAATGCTTTCTAAACGTAAAAAAGAGTGCAAAAGCGGGAAAGTATTAACCGCGAAACCTGAACGTGTTTGGGTGGACAACGTTAAAACGATAAACACTAAAAACGATGAATATAGCCCTTGTATCTCTACTGATGGAGCAACTATCATTTTTACTTCAAATAGAGAAAACGGACACAAAGCCAACGAAGTTGGTGAATATGACGGTGATATTTACGTAACCGAAATGGATGAAAAAGGACATTGGTCCAAACCAAAATCAATGGGAGCACCACTCAATACAACCAAAGACGAAACGGCTACAATGCTTTGGTATGATGGTACAAAAATGTTGCTCTTCAAAAAAGAAAGCGATAATTATGATATTTACGAAAGTAAATTAAAAGGCGTTAAGTGGAGTGCACCGATGAAATTACATAGAAGCATCAATACCAGTGCTGACCAAACCTATGCGAGTTACAACTATAACAATCGTAAAATTGTTTTTGTTTCCAGTAAAAAAGTTGGAAGCTCTAGCAAAGGAACTGATATATTTTTCTGTGGACGTATGAATGGAAAACCCAACGAGTTTGGTGCTGCTCAAACTATCGGTTCAACCGTTAATACTAAATTCAACGAAGGTTCAGTGTATATGCATCCCGACGGAGAAACAATGTATTTTAGTAGCGAAGGGCACAACTCAATGGGAGGAATGGATATTTTTGTATCGTACAAAAAACAAGGAGCATGGACAGAACCTAAAAACCTAGGGTATCCTATCAATACGCCCTACGACGATTACTTTTTTGCTTCTACTGCCAGTGGAAAATACGCCTATATAGCTTCAAACCGAGAAGGAGGAAAAGGCGGATTAGACATCTATAAAATTACGTTTTGGGGAGAACCAAAAGAACAAGTATTAACAACCGAAGATTACCTATTAGCTAGTATTGCACAACCGATTCAAAATGTGGAAATCGAAGAAGAAGTAAAGGTTAACAAAAAGTCATTAACAGTATTTAAAGGTAAAACGATCGATGCTATTTCAGAAAAACCGGTAGAAGCCAAAATCACCATTACCGACAACAGTACAGGCAGAAAAATCGAAACGCTAACTTCAAACAGTGCTACTGGAAAGTTCTTAATGTCTTTACCTTCAGGAAAAAATTATGGTATTGCAGTTGAAGCCGATGGATACTTATTCCATAGCGAAAACTTCGACATCAAAAACGGCGGAGATTTCAACATGGTCAACAAAGAAATTGAACTAAAAAACATCAAGAAGGGAAGTACCATAGATTTAAGAAATATCTTCTTTGCTTCAGGAAAATCAACTTTAACACAAGAGTCAAATGCCGAACTTGACCGATTGGTAAAACTATTAAAAGATGTTCCAAACTTACAAATCGAAATCGCTGGACACACCGACAACGTAGGAAGCGAAAGTATGAACAAAAAACTATCCCACGACAGAGCACAAGCCGTAGTTGACTACCTTGTAAAACACGGAATTTCCAAAAGTCGATTAGTTGCAAAAGGCTACGGTTCATCACAACCTGTAGCAAGTAACAAAACTGCGAAAGGAAGACAACAAAACAGAAGAACAGTTTTCGTTATATTATAATTTGGGCGTTTCCCCAATAACACAAAAGGCGAATTGTTTACCAACAACTCGCCTTTTGTGTTATTGGGGTCGGGCTATCCACTATATCTTTTGGTTTGCATAAAGCAAACAAACCAAAAGGATGCCGTTCCTATCCCTAACGC
>JALWSJ010000383.1 GCA_026993705.1 Flavobacteriales bacterium | reverse complement strand
TTTCAATTACAAGATACAACTTTTTAAACAGTTTCCCAATTTAAAATCACGTTAAAACCCTTGTGTAATCAAATGTTTTTGATTTTGTTTACCATTTTTCGGGGGATGGTCAATTAACTTTAAACAAAAAAAAACACCATCATTTCTGACAGTGTTTTCTTATGTTTTAATCAAACAGAAAAACTTACCCTAAAAACGGATAGCGATAATCCGTTGGTGTAATAAATGTCTCTTTAATCGTTCTAGGAGAAACCCAACGAATTAAGTTTAGGTAAGAACCGGCTTTATCATCCGTACCAGAACCTCTTGCACCACCAAATGGTTGTTGCCCTACAACTGCTCCGGTCGGCTTATCATTAATATAAAAGTTACCCGCAGCATTTTCTAACGCTTGCGTAGCTTCATTAATCGCATATCTGTCTTGAGCAAAGATAGAACCCGTTAAAGCATACTCAGAGGTTTCATCCACTAGCCTTAATGCTTCAGAGTATCTATCCGCATCGTAAACATACAAAGTAATTACCGGACCGAAAATTTCTTCTTCCATCGTTCTAAAATGAGGATTTTTCGTCAATACAACCGTTGGTTCTATAAAATACCCTTTTGACTTATCATATCCGCCCCCTATTAAAATTTCAGCATCATCACTTTCTTTGATATAATCGATATATCCCGTAATTTTATCAAAGGCTTTTTCATCGATAACCGCTGTTATAAAATTAGAAGTATCTCTGGGACTTCCCATTTTAAAAGACTTTACATCTTCTTTTACATATCCTATAATTTCTTCCGCCAAATTTGAAGGTAAATACGCCCTCGAAGCCGCAGAACATTTTTGCCCTTGAAACTCAAAAGCCCCTCTGCTTATTGCTGTTGAAACTTGTTTAGGATGTGCTGATTTATGTGCTACAATAAAATCTTTTCCTCCTGTTTCTCCAACTATTCTCGGATAACTTCTATACTTATCTAAGTTAGCTCCTATTTCTCTCCATAAATGTCTAAACACAGCTGTCGAACCCGTAAAATGCAAACCTACAAAATCTTTATGCTTAAACACTACATCTCCGGCAACAGGTCCATCTACAGTAATCATATTAATAACTCCTGCCGGTAAACCAGCCTCAATAAGTACTTCCATGATAACATTAGCCGAATAAACTTGTGCATCAGCCGGTTTCCATACTACTGTATTCCCCATCAACGCCATTGATGTTGGTAAGTTACCCGCTATTGCAGTAAAGTTAAACGGCGTCACCGCAAAAACAAACCCTTCCAACGGTCTATATTCCAAACGATTCCGAATTCCTTCAGAAGACTCTGGTTGTTCTGCATAAATTTGTTGCATATACGCTACATTGAAACGTAAGAAGTCAATCAACTCACAAGCCGCATCAATCTCAGATTGCATCACGTTTTTTGACTGAGCCAACATGGTTGCCGCGTTAATTTTATCTCTATAAGGACCGGAAATTAAATCTGCTGCTTTTAAAAAGATAGATGCTCTTTGCTCCCATGGCAACCTTGACCAATCTTTTTTAGCCTCCAAAGCGGCTTCTATTGCTAGTCGGACATGTTCTTCCGTACCATAATTAAAGTACCCCAATAAATGCTGATGATCATGAGGTGGGTTCATTGATTTTTTATTTTCTGTTCTCACCTCCCTTCCTCCGATATACATCGGAACATCTATAGGCTCTTGGTTATACATTTCGTTGTATTTTGCAATCAACGACTCTTTCTCCGGTGTATTCGGAGCGTACGCATTTATCGGTTCATTTTCCGGAAATGGCACATTATAAATTGCTTTAGGCATTTGTATTGTTTTTTATTATTTTCGTTTCAGTAAAAATTGACACTATCTGAAATCTGCTAGTAAACTTGTTTTTTATTTTAAAAAATCGCAAATATTAGACACAGCAAATTTACAGTTTTTTTGTTGATTTTTTCTATTAAAAGTTGTTAATTAATATACCTCATTCTATTAAACCTCAAATCTGTAAAAGTTATTCAACAGAAGCATCTACCCCGAATATCACCAAAGACTAATACCTTGCTAAAAAATCCTTTTCTTCTTTCGTTAAAGATTCATATCCTCCAACTTTAATCTTATCTAAAATAGCATCCAGCCTTTTTTGTCTATTTATCTTTTCTGCATTATAGGCATAATCATCTCGTGGAGGAGTTGTCTTTGTTCGGGTCTTCGTTTTTTTACGATAACTTACATTCATTGGAGATTTTCGACGAGAGAATAGATTTAAAGCTTTAGTGATTAATGTCTCAAACCAAGCATTTACATCTTTTCCTTTCAATAAACTTGTTCCCATATAATACCCCCAAAAAGCACCCCCTAAATGAGCAAAATGAGCCACTCCATCTTGATTGGTTACACTAACCAAATCCAACAGCACATAAATAACCGCAAGAATAGACAAGCGTACCCGTATTACGCCAAACAAAGCCACTTCTAAATTCGGTCGATAAGCAGCTAACCCCACAAACAAAGCCATTACACCTGCTGAAGCACCTAATAGAGCACTCTCCCCCCTATCTACAAAGAGAGGGAAAATGTTTTGTGTAACAAAAAACAATAGAGCTCCTGCAATTCCTCCTAACAGGTAAGTACTCAACACTTTTTTGCTTCCCAAGTAACTTTCAAATATATTCCCCACAAAAAAAAGAATAATCATATTAGACAAAAGATGAAAAAACTGTAGATGCACGAACATATAAGTAATAAACACCCACGGTTTGTACCAATTGGAAAACCACCCCGAATCCATTATCAACAGATGAGAAATATCTAATGCATTCACACGAAATAAAGCGAAAACTATATTAAGTATAGACAAAACTAGAAAGACCCCCACATTAATGTAGAGCAATTTTAAATACATTCCGCCTCTGCGATACATTTCTTTTATAGTCTGCACTAAATTATCCATACTAATTATTCATCTTTTTTTTCCGGAATCAACCCGAGTTTATCAAATATAAGAAAACAGTTACAAACTTGAACAGATTTAACTGTTAAAGTTTCTAAATAATTTTTTAACTGCTTATTCCACCTGCGTT
>JALWSJ010000382.1 GCA_026993705.1 Flavobacteriales bacterium | reverse complement strand
AAAATATAATGCTTTACGCGTAGTTTAGTAAGTTAACTTTAAACAAGTTCATCATATAATAAGAATTTATCTCTGTTTTCTTGTTGCTTATTTCCATTGCGAATAGAGTTGTATCTCTAACACAAACAAAATTGACGGTATAAAGTGTTGTCTTCATTACAATTCACTTTACTATCCGACATTCTGTTCGCGTTAGGGATAGAAGTGGCATCCTTTTGTGTTGTTGCCTATATGCAACACAAAAGATATAACGGATAGCCCGACCCCAATTTACAAAAACAACGTTTCGCGACAGCGATATGTTGTTTTTGTAAATTGGGGGAACGCCCAAATAATACGAATTAAATAGAAGAAAGAAATTAATATGATAAAGTTTGATAAGTTTATTTTAGAGAATGGTCTTAGGGTAGTGGTACACGAAGATAATTCTACTCCGATTGTGGCGGTGAATCTTGTTTATGATGTGGGGGCAAGAGATGAAGACCCGAATAAAACAGGGTTTGCTCATTTGTTTGAACATCTTATGTTTGGCGGGTCTAAGCATATTCCAGATTTTGATGAGCCTTTGCAAAATGCAGGAGGGCAGAACAATGCTTTTACGTCTAATGATTTGACTAATTACTACGATACGTTGCCCGTTCAAAATATAGAAACAGCTTTTTGGTTGGAGTCCGATAGAATGAATGAATTAGCATTTACGCCAGAGAGTTTGGAAGTGCAACGAAAAGTGGTCATAGAGGAATTTAAACAACGCTATTTGAATCAGCCTTATGGTGATGTGTGGTTATTGATGCGACCATTAGCCTATAAAGTTCATCCGTATCGGTGGGCTACCATTGGGAAAGATATAAGCCATATCGAACAAGCTACGATGGAGGATGTAAAGCACTTTTTTTACAAACATTATGGACCTCAAAATGCGATATTGAGTGTGGTGGGGAATATTTCTGTAAAGCAGGTTCGTCCGTTGGTTGAGAAATGGTTTGGCGATATAGATAAACGCCAAAAGTATGTACGCCATTTGCCCAAAGAACCCGAACAAACTGAGTTGCGGACGCTTACGGTTGAAAGAGATGTGCCTTCGGATGCCATTTACTTGGCATTTAAAATGAGTAATCGTTTAAGCAAGAGGTATTACAGAGCCGATATTTTATCCGATATTTTGTCTCGTGGAGATTCATCGCGTTTATACAGAAAACTCATCAAGGAAAACCCTAAGTTTACGGATATAAATGCTTATATAACAGGAAGTATGGACGAAGGGTTGTTTATTGTAAGCGGTAAACCTTCAAAAGGAGTTTCCTTAGATGAAGCCTATCGTTTAATACGAGCAGAATTGGATTTAATTCAGCAAGAACTCTGCGATGCTGACGAATTAACAATGGTTAAAAACAAAGTAGAGTCAACTACAGTATTCAGTGAAATTAGTGTTTTAAACAAAGCGATGAGCCTTGGGTATTTTGAGTTATTGGGAGACGCAGGGATGATAAACAAAGAAGAGCAGAATTATCACGATGTTACAGCAGAAGAGTTGAGAGAAGAAGCCCAAAAAATCCTTAACGAAACCAATTGTTCGGTATTGTATTACAAGTCTAAAACTTCACAAAAATGATAGATAGAAGCATTGCACCCCAAAAGCACAAAATTAGTGAGATAATTTTACCCCAGCCTTCTCAAAAAAAACTGAGTAATGGTATTCCTGTTCACGAATTTAATTTAGGAAGTCAAGAAGTCATACAAGTAGAATTGGTTGTAAAAGCAGGACAAAAATATGCCGAAAAATCTTTGGTAGGAAGTGCAACAAGTCAACTCATAGGAGAAGCCTCCAAAAAGTATTCGCCAGGAGAAATTGTGCGTTTGATTGATTACTACGGAGCTTTTTTCGAATCTTCAAGCGATGGAGACAAGTCTTATTTTTCGTTGTTTGCATTAACCAAACATTTACCTACGGTTTTGCCTATTTTTGCAGAAGCCATTTTAAACCCTGTTTTCCCCGAAAGAGAAGTAGAGATTTATTTAAAAAACTCAAAACAGAATTTCTTGACCAATCAAGAAAAAACAAGTTATTTAAGCAGGAAATATTTTAATCATCATCTGTTTAAAAACCATCCTTACGGAAGAATATTAGAGCAAGAAGACTTTGATAAAGTAAAAGCGGAAGATTTGACTACATTTCATCAAAATTATTTTACTGCCGACAACTGTGAATTGTTTTTAGCAGGAAACTACGGAGAAGAAGTATATGATTTGTTAGAAAAATACTTTGCCCCAATAATTCCAACAACAAAGGAAAAGAAAAAGTTTTCAAAAATTAAAACCAACAAAGGAGGGAAACACTTTATCACCAAAGAAGGAGCGATCCAATCGGGCATAAGAATCGGTAAAGTTTTAGATGTAGAATTTGGAAGTGATGAATTTTTTCAACTCAAAATTCTAAACACAATATTTGGAGGATATTTTGGCTCTCGTTTGATGAGTAATATTCGAGAAGATAAAGGTTACACTTATGGGATTAGTTCTGGAATAGCCACATTTGAAGATGCAGATTTTTTCTACATCACCACCGAAGTAGGAAAAGATGTAACAGTTCCCGCAGTAGAGGAAATTTATAAAGAATTGGAAAACATTACAACGCAAGAAGTCAACAGCAGAGAACTGACCACTGTACAAAATTACATGCTAGGTTCACTATTAAAAGAAACCGATGGCGTTTTTTCTATATCAGACCGTTACAAAGGCGTATATTTCAAAGGGCAAGATTTGAGTTTTTATAACCGATACATAAAAGCAATCAATGAGGTAACTCCAAAAGATTTGTTAGAAGTAGCTCAGAAATATTTATCAAATAATAATCTATTAGAAGTAATAGCAGGAGATAAATAAATGGTTGATTTGGGCGTTCCCATTACGGCATTATAAAGCAATTTCGTTGCACTACATAGCTTTAAAACGCCGTAATGGTCGGGCTATCCGTTATATCTTTTGCCCTCCAAAAGGAGGGAGGACAAAAGGATGCCGCTCCTATCCCTAACGCAAGTGGAATGAGTGCATAGAAAGTGAGTTTTGGTTTTCTTAGA
>JALWSJ010000381.1 GCA_026993705.1 Flavobacteriales bacterium | reverse complement strand
CGTTAGGGATAGAACGGCGTGTTTGAACTCCTTTTTGCCCTCCTCCTTTTGAGGGCAAAAAGAGTGAGTAGTGATAGCCCGACCATTACGGCGTTAAAAAGTGGTGTAGTGAGAACTACTCCACTTTTTATGCTGTAATGGGAACTCCCAAATAACCTTTATCTAAATGAGATTATACCTCATTCAATTGAAAAGTATAACTTTCCATGATTTGATTGCAAAGTAATTTTTTGCAAGCGGTATCTACCTTTTTGTTAGCTGTTTTTTCGTCTTCAGCATCTACTAAAAGTGTAATGTGTTTTCCGATGCGTACGTTGGTAATTTCGCTTATTCCAAGATTTTCCATATTTTGAGAAACGGCTTTTCCTTGTGGGTCTAAAAGTGCTTCTAAGGGCATAATGTCTATTTCAGCTTTGAACTTTTTCATAATTTGGTGTTGTTTTTTAGGTTATTTATTACAGAGATGAGTAAATATATTATAATTATAGTAGGGATAGCGACGTAAAAATAACCTAAAATGGTTAAAGATATAAGGAGTAATACTGTAATTATTACAAAGGAAAATCGGAAGGTGTTATCCGACCACTTGAATGTTTTGAATTTGAGTGCCAATAACTCTATACGAGCATTGAGTAATAGACCAAAGACCAATGTAAGTAAAAGAACACAGGTAATAATTAGGTTTGTTGAGGTTGTTGTATCTACGTATTCCTTATAAATAAGAGGTAAGGAAAGGAAAAATATAGAGTTTGCCGGTGTTGGCAGACCTATAAATTTATCCGATTGATTTTCATCGACATTAAAGCGAGCCAAACGAACGGCGGAAAGAAGTGGGATTAGAAAAGCAAAATAGGGGAGTAGAGAGGTTTCGGAAGTGAGTTCTCGTAGAAAACTGTAAGTGATTACACCGGGAGCAACGCCAAAAGTTACCATATCGGCTAGTGAGTCCAATTCCTTACCGATAATGTTACTTACTCCTAATAGACGTGCACTAAAGCCGTCAAAGAAATCGAAAGTTGCTCCTAATAGAATAAATGTTCCTGCCCAAAAAAAATGATGCAGAAAAGCTTGTTCGATAGCTAAAATGCCACAAAATAAATTACTGAGTGTAATGATATTCGGAATATGCCTCTTTATAATCATATTTATAAAAAACAAAAAAAAGAAGAGTTAAAAATACAGTTATTGAAAACTTTTGGATTTAGAGGATAACTATTTATGAATGGAACTCTATTTAAGTGTTAAAAATATCTTAATTTAGTACTCCGAAAAAAAAGCTCTCAATGACAGAAGGTAATTATGTATTGGTAAATGGTGAATTGTTAGACGCTTCAGTGCCCTATTTGAAAGGAAATCGTTCTTTTCTTTATGGAGATGGATTGTTTGAATCGATACGCATCGTTAATGGTCAGCCTTACAATTTAGAAAACCATATTGTCCGTATAAAAGAAGGTGCTAAAGTGTTGGCGTATGATATTCCAGAAGAATTTACAAGTTCGTATTTTAAAGACCAAATCACAACGCTATTAAAACACAACAGCATACGAGCAGGAGGAAAGGTTCGCTTATGTATTTTTAGAAATGATGGAGGCTTATATAAACCAAGCAATAACAGTGTTTCCTATCTTATCACCGCCGATTTGTTGCCTTATAATTTATTTAAACTCAACGAGGAGGGGCTTTTGCTAGATGTTTATTACGATATTTATAAAGAAAAAAATATACTGTCTAATTTTAAGACCACAAACGCTCTTCTTTCTGTAATGGCAGGAAACTACGCAAATAGTAACAAATTAGACGATTGTTTATTAGTCAATAGCAACAGAAACATCATCGAAGCCATATCTTCTAATGTGTTTTTAGTATCTAATGGAGTATTATATACACCACCTTTGTCGGACGGATGTGTAGGTGGAACTATGCGAATGAATGTGATTAATACCGCCTTGCAAATGAATCTTAAAGTGTACGAAACTTCCCTAACACCACAGAATTTAATGGTTGCAGACGAAATATTTTTAACCAATGCCATTCAGGGCATACAATGGGTCGGAGGTTACAAATCGAAACGGTATTTTAATAACATCGGAAAGAGTATCTTAGATACCATCAACCAAAAAGAGGCTAATTTAAAGATGGATCTAGGGGGAAGTTAGCAATCACTTGATACTTGCCCCCTTTTTTCTCTAGTACCGATTTCCAATAATTATCGTCGCTTCTTTCCATAAGATTATGGACAGAAAAGTCAGATACAATCCAACTTCCACGCTTTAATTCATCGTCCAATTGCCCAGATGACCAACCAGAATAGCCCAAAAAGAATTGTATTTGGTGATTGTCAATCAATCCCGTATTGATGAGGGTTTTTATTTGCTCAAAATCGCCTCCCGTATACAGTCCTTCTTTCACCTTAACACTACCTTCAATTTCATCGCCAAGCGTATGTAAATAATAAACATTATTCGGACTCATAGGACCTCCTAGTCCCACTTTAATATCCTCCGCGTTAATATCAGGAATGAGTTGAGACAAGGTCAAATCCAACGGGTTATTTACCACGTATCCAAACGAACCATCTTTATTATGTTCGCACAGACAAACAATAGAACGCTGAAAATACTTATCGTCATTAAAAGGTTCAGAAATCAAAATCGTTCCTTTCGCAGGAGCTAATTTATTCATCTTAGATATATCAAAAATTTCTTTTATAGGTTTCATAATCATATAATTTTAAAGTGAGGATGTTGTTGGGCGTTCCCCCGATTAACCCAAACAACATATCGCTCTCGCGAAACGTTGTTTGGGTTAATCGGGGTCGGGCTATCCACTATATCTTTTGGGTTGCATAAGTGCAACAACCCAAAAGGATGCCGTTCCTATCCCTAACGTGTGTGAAATTGAAGTTTAGAAAGTGAGTTTTGGTTTTCTTAGACGATGAAAAATTCTTTTGCATAGCCTTAGCTATGGAAAAGAATTTTGAAGAAGGATAAGGAATCCAAAAACACTTTATATCTTCAATTTCACGCATGTTAGGGATACAAATCCCTAACGCGTATGAAGTCGGAGCGTAATGAGAAC
>JALWSJ010000380.1 GCA_026993705.1 Flavobacteriales bacterium | reverse complement strand
CTGTAAACATACTAATAATCAGGTTATTAACCTGATTATTATGCTACTTTTTTAAAAAAAATATTACTCGATAAACCTTGTTTTTATTGGGTGCGAAACTTTAGTAATTTTAGAAGAAATATAATGAAAATATAAACACTTTATTAAGCTCGTTTCAATATTTAAATGGTATAATTGGTATTAATCATTAAAATATATGACACAGGTCATCTTTTTACGTTTACCATACCGCTAACTTTGAACGTTTATTTCTGAGTTTCCCAATAAACTCCTAAAAAAAGAATAAGATAATGAAAAAAGATATAAACGTTCCGGATTGCTGTTCTTGCAAAAACAAAGACAATTTCTTTTGTAATCTTTCGATTAGCGAAAAAAAGAGGTTGGGATTAAATAAAAAATCAGGCACCTACAAAAAAGGGGAAATCATATTTAACGAAGGGGGACTTTCAAATCGTTTATATTGTATTTATAAAGGAAAAGTAAAGATAACAAAACTGGGAACTGAAGGAAAAGACCAACTTATACGTTTTTCAAAAACGGCCGATATTTTAGGATACAGAGCCTTATTCAATAACGCCCCCTATAATGCAACGGCTACTGCTATTGAAGAAACTACGGTTTGTTTTCTTCCCAAGAGCAATATTATAGAAGCCTTAACAAGCAATACCGATTTATCGTTACGACTCATTCAATTACTTTCTTCCAACCTTAGAGATGCAGAAAACCACATCATAGAAATGGGCCAAAGATCCGCAACAGAGCGATTAATATTAGCCTTATTACTTCTACACGAAACTTTTGGATTCACAGAAGACGGAAAGACAATAAATGTAAAACTTTCGCGAAGAGAATTAGCCGATATGGCAGGAATATCAAGTGAAACAGCTATAAGACTACTAATAAAACTAAAAGAGCGTAACCTCATTGAATTAAAACAAAAAAACATACTTATCCCCGACCTAAGAACACTTCAAAATGAAGTTGAATAGTATTTCATACAAACCATTGTTAGTATAATACCTTAAATCCGCAAGTAAACTTCTATTACAAAGCCAAACTCCGCATCATTATTGACAATGCTCGTTTTTCGATACTCACCGTAGCTATGGCTACGATTGCGTGTCTCAAAACTATGCTTGACCAATAATAATACGCATTTTGACTTTTCATAACGAAATCACTTGCGTATTTAAGGTAATATGATTCCTTACTTTGTTTATATGGTTATCTTTTTGAAATAAAAGAGTGCTTATAACAATCAAAATAATACCTTTGCGACTTATTTTTTTAACACAACAATGGAATCAATCAGAAACATTGCAATTATTGCACACGTCGATCACGGAAAAACAACCTTAGTCGATAAAATTATTCACGAAGCTCAAATATTAGATACTAGAAAAGAGCACAAGGACCTAATCTTAGATAACAACGATTTAGAAAGAGAAAGAGGAATTACCATTCTTTCAAAAAATGTATCGGTTCGTTATAAAGACACTAAAATTAACATCATAGACACACCGGGACACGCCGATTTTGGTGGAGAAGTAGAACGTGTACTAAAAATGGCAGACGGAGTTTTGCTTTTGGTAGATGCTTTTGAAGGAGCTATGCCACAAACACGTTTTGTTCTAGGAAAAGCACTTGAATTAGGACTAAAACCTATTTTGGTAGTCAATAAAGTAGATAAAGAAAATTGTCGCCCGGAAGAAGTACACGAAGAAGTGTTTGACTTAATGTTTAACTTGGGAGCAACTGAAGACCAATTAGGCTTTGAAACCCTTTACGGTTCATCAAAACAAGGTTGGATGAGTCACGATTGGAATAAACCAACCGAAAATGTAACCGAATTATTAGATGTAGTTTTGGAACAAATTCCGGAATCACCTTATAAAGAAGGTTCGGTACAAATGCAGGTAACTTCGTTAGATTTCTCTGCCTTTACGGGGAGAATAGCTATTGGAAGAGTTTTTAGAGGAGAATTAGAAGTTAACAAAGATTATACACTTTGTAAAAAAGATGGCGTAAGGAAAAAAGTAAGAATTAAAGAATTACACGTCTTTGAAGGATTAGGTAGAGCACAGGTAGAAAAAGTAAGAAGCGGAGAAATATGTGCTATTGTAGGTGTAGAAGATTTTGAGATTGGTGATACAATAGCAGACTTGGAAAACCCGGAGGAATTACCTCGTATTGATGTGGATGAGCCGACTATGAGTATGTTGTTTATGATTAACAACTCTCCATTTTTCGGTAAAGAAGGAAAATTTGTAACTTCTCGTCATCTTAGGGACAGACTATATAAAGAATTAGAGAAAAACTTGGCTCTACGTGTTGAAGACGGAGAGTCGGAAGACCGATTCAATGTATTTGGAAGAGGAATCCTTCATTTATCCGTATTAATTGAAACGATGCGTAGAGAAGGATACGAATTACAAGTCGGGCAACCTCAAGTAATCGTCAAAGAAGTTGATGGAGTTAAGGTTGAACCTTACGAAACATTAGTGGTTGATGTTCCTGACGAATATGCCGGTAAAGTAATTGAATTGGTTACCCAAAAGAAAGGCGATATGCTGATAATGGAACCTAAAGGAGATTTGCAACACCTTGAGTTCTACATTCCATCGAGAGGTATTATAGGATTGAGAAACAATATTCTAACAGCTACCGGTGGTAATGCAATTATGACGCACCGTTTTAATAAGTTTGACAAATACAAAGAGGGAATCCCTTCTCGTTTGAAAGGTTCTTTAATCTCAATGGAAGAAGGAAAAGTAACTGCTTTTGCGTTAGATAGATTGCAAGACAGAGGAAAATTCTTTGTTGAACCGGGAGATGTGATTTACAAGGGGCAAGTTATCGGAGAGCATTCCAGAGAAAATGACTTGGAAATCAACGTTACTAAAGGTAAACAGTTGACAAATATGCGAAAATCAGGTACGGATGCGGGTATTAACATTGCTCCTAAAATTGATTTTTCTTTGGAAGAAGCAATGGAATACATTAAAGAAGATGAATTATTGGAGGTTACTCCCGAGAGTTTAAGAATTAGAAAATTTCAGAAAAAGAAGTAAATTCTAATGC
>JALWSJ010000379.1 GCA_026993705.1 Flavobacteriales bacterium | reverse complement strand
TGACAAATAGTAACAGTATGTATGTTCTGTACCTAATCCTAACATAAATTTCTATTTTTTTTGTTTAGGTACAAAAGTCAGTGTATTTTAATCATCTTACAAGACGTACTTCACCGTACGCTTACTGATAATAAATAACTTCGCAAAAAAAACAAATCGCAACCGGTAATTTTTGCTCGCCTGCGTATCGGGCTTATAAAGCAAGTATGTTGTAATCCTCAAAACAAATAGCTTTAACGAATTTCGACGTTTTTTTTCATTGCTGTCGTTGTAAAAATTTGTAGTAACCCATTACAACAGAATTTTACGCCTAAGTCTTGAAGAAATTAATTCGTTAAATTATCCGAAAAGCCAAATGTATTGAGTAAAACAACTTTACCCCCACTATAATGCTATATGGATATTGAAAAAGAGATAATTAAAAGTTTAAACGAGACTAATTTAAAGGATGAATTAAATTCGAAATTTTTATAGAGAATATTAAGGCTAAAGTAAATGTAAATACTCCTTTAAAATTGAAAGAAATACCTAATAACTATGTGGTTAGAGATATAAAAACAAACCAACCTAAAAAAATAAAGGATAGATTTATAGTTTTCTTGAATGAGTGTAACCAAGGAAACCGGTATAATCAAAACAGAGAAAAAAATAATTCTTCCAATGAGAACAAAAGTAGATTGCATGATATCCATAAGGTAAAAATAAATATTCAAAATAGCAAGTAAATGACAAAAATCAGACTTAAAAATGATATTTTTTGTCGAGAAAAGATATTAACAAAAATGTTTTGATAATTATCCTGAAATGATTAGTTTTACGCTCGTTTTTGAGGTGCTTTCAGTTAAGTAGCTTAATTAAGACCAAGAATTTACGAATGTTACACAAATAAAAATTTATAAAAATGAGTGAAGTAGCTAAAATTACGCTTGATGGGGAAACTCACGAATTTCCGGTAGTAGTAGGAACAGAAAATGAAAAAGCAATCGATATCTCTAAGTTGCGAGGAACAACAGGATATGTAACCTTAGATCCGGGATTTAAAAATACCGGTTCGACAAAGAGTGCGATTACATTTTTGAATGGAGAAGACGGAATCTTACGTTATAGAGGGTATCCAATAGAGCAATTGGCTGAAAAGGCATCTTTTTTAGAAGTGGCTTATTTGCTGATCTACGGAGAATTGCCAACTAAAATTCAATTAGAAACATTTGAAAATGAGATAACAAGACATACCCTTGTGCATGAGGATATGAAAACATTGTTGAGAGCATTCCCTGCAGGAGCTCACCCAATGGGAGTAGCAGCATCGTTGATTGTTTCGCTTTCAACGTTCTATCCTGAGTCGCAAGATCCTAACAGAAATAAAGAAGCACTAAACTTAACCATTATTAGGTTGTTGGCTAAATTGCCTACGATTGCAGCTTGGGCTTACAAATTCTCAAAAAGACATCCGGTCGTTTATCCAAAAAATAAATACAACTATGTTGAGAATTTCTTAAACATGATGTTCCAATTGCCTACTGAAGATTACGAAGTTAATCCCATTGTTTCTAAAGCGTTGAATACACTGTTAATCTTACATGCAGATCACGAACAAAACTGTTCTACGTCAACGGTTAGAATTGTAGGTTCTTCTCATGCGAATTTATATGCGTCTATTTCTGCCGGTATTTCTGCTCTTTGGGGACCTCTGCATGGAGGGGCAAATCAAGCAGTAATCGAAATGTTGGAAGCGATTAAAGCAGACGGTGGAAATATCGATAAATGGATAGCTAAAGCTAAAGATAAAAACGATCCGTTCCGTTTGATGGGATTCGGACATCGTGTTTACAAAAACTTTGACCCAAGAGCTACTATCATTAAAAAAGCAGCAGATGATGTGTTGTCTTCTTTGGGAATTGATGACCCTGTATTGGATATAGCAAAACAAATCGAAGAGATAGCATTGAAAGATGAGTATTTTGTAAAAAGAGGTCTGTATCCAAATGTAGATTTCTATTCAGGAATTATTTACAGAGCTATTGGTATTCCAACAGAAATGTTTACGGTTATGTTTGCTATCGGACGTTTACCGGGATGGATAGCACAATGGAAAGAAATGTTGGAAGATAAAGCTCCAATCGGAAGACCAAGACAAATTTATACAGGTCCGAATAAAAGAGACTATGTAGAGATAGAGAAAAGATAAGAATAGTATTTATTCAAAACAAGATATACCATTTTAATTTTGAAAAGAGCCGAAAGAAAATGAATTTTAGTTTTCTTAGACGATGAATAAAATCTTTGCATAGCCGTAGCTATGGAAATATTTTATGAAGAAGTATAAGGAAAATAAAAACACTTTATTAGATTCATTTCAATGTTTAAATGGTATTAAAACCCTGTTGGTATATACCAATGGGGTTTTTCATTGAGGTTATGCAAGAAGAACTAGAGAAAGCCATTGCAGTTTTGGAAAAGGGAGGGATATTAATCTATCCAACTGATACTGTTTGGGGATTGGGATGTGATGCTACCAATTCAAAAGCGGTAGAAAAGTTATCGAAACTAAAAGAAAGGGAAGAAGGGAAAAGTTACATCGTTTTATTGGATGATGATAGGAAATTAAATCGTTATGTAAAAGAAATACCTGAGGTAGCTTGGGATATACTGGATTTTGCTAACCGTCCAACGACAATAATTTATCCTCAGGGAATTAATCTCGCAAAATATGTAATGGCACAAGACGGAAGTATTGCCATTCGCATTGTCAAAACCGGGTTTGTAAAACGGTTGATACAAAGGTTTAAAAAACCAATTGTTTCTACTTCGGCAAATCTTTCCGGAGAACCCTCGCCGAAAAAATATAAAGATATTTCTAAATCTATAAAAGAAAAGGTGGATGGAGTTGTATCTTTGCCCGAAGAAAAAGCTGGAGTAAAACCTTCGGCGATTATTAAACTACAAATAGACGGTCAAGTTGAAATTATTAGAAAATAAAGAATTAAAAGAAGCGGTTTCAGGGGATGTCTTTCAAGTGATTTTTTCTTGTGGAGAGGAGTTGAACCAGCCTGTTTATGTAATTGGTGGTTTTGTTCGTGA
>JALWSJ010000378.1:23392-39869 GCA_026993705.1 Flavobacteriales bacterium | reverse complement strand
ACCTTACTAATAGTAATAAAGAAGCTAACGTTGCTAAATAAGACAATGTAGTGTGTGTAGTAGTTTTAGGCAGAACGCCCCACCTTTTGGTGGGGCGTTTTTGTTTTTGACAAAGTGGAACGTCCCAAAAGTTTAAGGTGTTTTCTTTATTAACTCATTTGTTTTTAATGGTTTTGAACTAAAATTCACAAAATATTAACTTTTTTCATTCTTTGTGTTTTGTTTTTTTACAATTTAGTTTAGTTTTACAACTACAAATGCACAATTAGATTTTGATTGAAGTTAAATATCACGGTTTAACTTTCTACAATGTCAGATTTTATAACTGTAAAACCTTAGAAATTAATGAAAATTTGTTTTATCATGTATCCGTGGGAAGAGGTTGACCCTAAAAAAGACTCTACCCTAATTCTAATTCACGAGTGTGTTCGTAGAGGACATACTGTCGCTATGGCAACCCCTTCTAACCTCACTATTCGTGATAGCCTTACGATGGCACAATGTAAAGTTTTTAAAAGAGGACAAGAAGTTAAGGCTAATTTATCTAGTTTTTATAAGCATGCTGTTATCAATGAGAAAATGCTCCCTCTAGGTGGTTTTGATGTTATTTTTATGCGTTCGGATCCTCCAATGGATTCTTTGGTGCTGAATTTCTTAGATTCAATAAAAAACGATGTTTTTCTTATCAATAGCATCAGAGGGTTGCGTGAGGCTAATAACAAGATATATACGGCTTCATATTATGACCCTAAGAATGAAATAATTCCTAAAACTTATGTTTCCAAAAATAAGGAATATCTAAAGGAAATCATAAAAGAAAACAACACAGGGAAAATGATTTTAAAGCCCCTCAACGGATATGGAGGTAAAGGTGTTATTGTGTTGGAAAAGAGTGCGATGCAGAATATTAATTCTTTATTAGATTTCTATATTAGCGGTCAAGAAGGGAAACAGTCTAATTATGTTATTCTACAAGACTATGTAGATGGAGCAGAAAAAGGTGATGTTAGAGTTTTAATGTTGCATGATGAGCCTATTGGTGCGATACGAAGAGTCCCCGCAGAAGGTGATGCTCGTTCAAACCTTTCGGCGGGTGGAAGCGTTACAAAACATATTTTATCGAAGGCTGAAAAACAACTTTGTAGAAAAATAGGAAAGAAATTAGTTGCTGATGGAATTTATTTTTCTGGGTTGGATATTATAGGAGGAAAATTAATAGAGGTTAATGTATTGAGTCCCGGTGGCATTGGAGATATAAATAAACTCTATAAAGTGAAAATTCAAAAAAATATTATTGATTACCTCGAAGAACAAGTTAAAGGAAAAAATTCACTTTCGCAAAGAAAGTTGGAACATCGAAAAATAGTAGAAAATGCTTAGACTTTCTGTTGAGGAAATTATAAAAAAAATACAACGCAAAGAGGTATTTGAAGCGGTAGTAACCGATGGTTCGTTTCAAGTAAAAATCAACCGGTACGTACCTTATGTTTGTACGGCTATTCATGCTGGAAGTAACCTTCGGCAAGAACTAAAAGACAAATGTGCATTGAATGATTATGAACGTTGGTACGAGGAAGATCCTTATACGGATGAGTTTATTGCTGCCTTGCCAATTACTTTAGTCGGAAATGATTCTCGTTATGAATATGATTTGAACAGAGAACCGGAAAATTGTATTTTTGAAGAGGCGTGGGGAAAGAAAGTTTGGAAAAAACCACTAACGAAGGCTGAGAAACAAATTTCGTTAAGAAAACACAATAATTATTATCGCGTTACTTATGCTTTAGTAAAAAAGTTAGAAGAATTATTCTCGGGGTGTGTGGTTTACGATATGCATTCTTATAATTACAGGAGATGGAAGCGTCCCGTTCCTGTGTTTAATATCGGTGCGGAACGAGTGGATGTAAAATTTAAGGAGTGTGTCGAAAAATGGAATGAAGACCTTAAAAAAGTTAAGATTTCAGAGATAGAAACCTCTTCTGCTATTAACGACGTTTTTAAAGGTAAAGGGTATAACTTAGCTTTTATTAATCAGCATTTCAGTAATACATTGGTATTGGCTACTGAGGTAAAAAAAATATATTGTGATGAATTGGAGGGAATTGGCTATCCTAGTGTGATAAAGGAATTAAAAAGTGAATTGAAAAAGGCTATCTTAAATCATGCAAATGAATTTGCAACGCAATTCACGAATTGGCAGTCAGGTAGAAAACATACATTGTTAGACAATCAATTAGATGACGAATTATTAAAAGTTGATACCGAACTATACGAATTAGTTAAGAATTTTGAATTATTGCAATTTGTTAATCCTATCAATATTGAAAAGGAGAAAAAAGCTTTCTTTAAAAGTAAGTTTACCATTAATCCGAGTTTTAAATATAGACCTATAAAAATTGATCCTTATTTTTTAAAACGAAAACTTTACTCTATTAAAGCTGACCATATCGAGGATATAGAAATTCAGAAGCTATATGAAACAACAATTAGTGCTTATGCTGATAAAATAGATTTATTGGCTACAATTGGAACAAAAAGATTCTTATATAATTCTTTAGGCTACTTTGGAAGCCCTAGTGATACTGATTTGAGAAATGCTCGCTATATTCTAAGTTTACCTAATATAGATAATGAACGAAAAACTGGCAAAAAATTAACTTCAGAAGATGCTAAAAAAGCTTTTGAGGAAAGTTTCGAGTTTTATGGATTTGATTCAGCGAAAGTTCGCATTACCAAAGATATAGCAGCTGAGGTAATGGTTATTAATCATCAAAAAACAGTATTGGTTAAAGATGGAGTATTTTTTAGTCAAAAAGAAATAGACTTTTTGGTGCATCATGAAATAGGTGTTCATATGGTTACTACGATGAACTCGAACTTACAACCTCTTAAGATTTTTAATATTGGTATGCCCGTGAATACTTATACCCAAGAAGGGCTTGCTGTTTTATCTGAATACCTGTCAGGAAATTTAACATTGAAACGATTACGTATTTTAGCTCTTAGAGTTATTGCAATCGATATGATGGTTAAAAAACAAGATTTTAAGACTATTTTCAATTTTATTACATCCGAATATAATGTTGATAAAGAAGAAGCTTTCATTCTTGTTACGCGTGTTTTTAGGGGAGGTGGTTTTACCAAAGACTATCTATACTTAAAAGGATTTAGTAACTTTTATAAATTGTGGAATAGCGGATACGATTTAACCCCTCTACTTATTGGTAAAACAGCTATTAAAAATTACAACACCATTGTTGAAATGATGGATAGAAAATTAATTCAACGACCAAAATATATAACTGAAGCACTAATCCATCCACAAACCCATAAAAACGGAACGATTTTAGAATATATAGTAAGTGGATTAAATTAATATAATCATGAATGATACAATAAATATTTTGCTTGTAGAAGACGATATAAATTTAGGATACGTCATTCAAGATAATCTCGGATTATTGGGCTATAACGTACATTTAAGCAAAGATGGAAAAGAAGGATTGAAAGATTTTAATTCAGGAAAATACGATTTATGTCTTTTGGATGTGATGCTTCCCAAAAAAGATGGCTTTAGTCTTGCTGAAGATATTCGTAAAGTAGATGCGGAAGTGCCTATGTTTTTTCTAACTGCCCGTACAATGGAAGAGGATAGAATCAAAGGTTTTAAAATGGGAGCAGATGATTATATCAGCAAACCCTTTAGTATGGACGAGTTACAACTGAGGATTGAAGCTATACTAAAGAGAACAGGAAAACACATTAAAGTTGACGCCGACAAAATACAAATAGGAAAGTACAGGTTTGATATTGTAAATTATCAGCTAACGGCAGATGGCGAAGAAAAAAAACTAACTAAAAAAGAGGCCGAAATTTTAAAATTATTAGCTCAACAAAAAGATAAAGTGGTAGAACGTGAACTAATTTTGAATATGGTCTGGGGAGATGATAATTATTTTAACGGCAGAAGTTTGGATGTGTTTATTACAAAATTGAGAAAATACTTAAAAAGTGACCCCAATATTCAGATTAAAAATATTCATGGAATTGGGTTTGTCTTATCAGATGTTCCAAAAACGGACTAGAATTTAACGTGAAATGGCATTATGTTTGATTCTTTAGAAATGAATATAAATTTTAAAGATATGAAACGTTTAATTTTATTGGTCTTAAGCACAATTGTTGTCCTTTCATCAGGGAAAGCTTCTGACGGAGTATATTCTACACAAACAAATGGTTCTGCCTTTACTTATCGAAAAATTAAAAACAATGCTTTTCAACCCGGTGAGAAACTAACCTATCGATTACACTATGGAATTATCGATGCGGCAATAGCTACGTTAGAAGTTAAACCTACCGATAAAAAAATAAAAGAGAGAGAACTCTTACATGTAGTAGCAAAAGGAAAAAGTATCGGTTCATTTAACTGGTTTTTTAAAGTTGACGATCATTATGAGAGCTATATAGATGCTGAAAGCCTTTTTCCTTGGGTGTTTATTCGCCGAGTGAATGAGGGAGGGTATACAATTAACCAAAACTATACGTTTATTCAAAATAAAGGTAAAGTAAAAGAAGGAGACAAAGAATACAAAGCACCTTACAATGTTCAGGATATGATTTCCTCTTATTATTATGCCAGAACACTCGATTTTTCCAACGCACAGGAAGGTGATATCTTTGAGTTTGAGTCTTTTGTTGACGGCGAAGTATATCCGCTTAAAATTAAATTCTTAGGAAGAGAAACCATAAAACTAAAACAAGGGAAGTTCAGAGCTTTAAAGTTCTGCCCGGTTGTTCAAGTTGACCGAATATTTAAAGATGAAGATGATTTGACAGTATGGATTTCTGACGATGAAAATAAAATTCCTCTAATGGCTAAAGCTAGTATATTGGTAGGCTCAATTAAAATGGAATTAATAGACTATGATGGAATTAAAAACCCCATTTCAAAAAAATAATTAAAAACTCGGTTTATCCGAGCTTTTTTTTGTCATCTATTAATCAACTCAATACTTGAAAAGTTACCCAACTGCCTAAATAAGCCAATCCCGTAAATACAAATAATTGTAAAATTACAATTTTCCAAGAACCTGTTTCTTGTTTTACAATTGCCAAGGTGCTCATACATTGTAAAGCAAACACATAAAAAATCAAAAGAGAAAAAGCAGTAGGTAATGTAAATTTAATTTTCTTGGTTTGCTGATTTGTCCCCCCAACACTATAAATCGTTTCCATAGTTCCAACAAAAACTTCACGAGCGGCAAAAGAAGTAATCAAGGCTATTCCTATTTTCCAATCAAAACCCAAAGGGCGAATGACCGGTTCTATTGTTTTTCCGAAATGACCAATGTAAGAATGTTCCAATAATTCCGATTTGTATTGTGTTTGCAATTGATTAGCATCTACATTTCCGGACAATAACTCTCTGTTGTATTTTTCGGTTATCAGTTTACGCTCTTTTGATGGCCCGAAAGAAGATAAAAACCATAAGGCTATGGAAACAATCACAATAATTTTTCCGGCTTGACGAACAAATATTTTACCCTTATTCCACATTGAAAACAATACGTTTTTATAACTCGGTAATTTATAATTAGGTAGCTCAAGAATAAATGAAGAATCATTAGCCTTAGGCAAAAACTTATTGAGCACCAAAGCAATCAATAGACTGAAAACAATTCCCAATAGATACAAGCCCATCATAAAAAGTCCTTGTAAATTAACGACACCCAACCAATATTCTCGTGGAACAATATAGGAAACCAAAAACACATAAACAGGCAAACGGGCAGAACAACTCATTAAGGGAGTGATAAACAATGTAATAAGGCGTTCTCTTTGATTCTCTATATTACGCGTAGCCATAATTGCAGGGACAGCACAAGCAAAACCACCAACAAGCGGAATAATCGACTTCCCGTTCATACCAAAATAGCTAAGAATTTTATCCGAAATAAAACTGATTCGACTTAGATATCCCGAATCTTCCAAAACGGTGATAAACCCAAATAAGAGCATAATTTGGGGCAAGAAAACAACTACCCCGCCTATACCGGCAATCAACCCATCCACAATAAAACTATTAATACTTCCTTCTGGAAGAACTTTGGAAGCAAAATCAGCCAAGTACTCAATTCCTGTACCAATCCATTCCATAGGATAGGCAGATAACGTAAAAACCGTTTGAAATAAAGAGAAAAAGACAAATAAAAAGAGTAGAGTTCCCCACACGGGATGAATAACTAATCGTTCTATTTTATCTCTTGACTTTTGAACCTTTGTTTCAATCGTAATACAATGTTCAATTAATGTATCAATAAATTCATAACGGTCGTTAATTTCAAAAAGTTCGGCTGCGTGTCTGTTGTACTTATACTTCTCCTCGATTTTTTCATAATCCAAATCATTGACCCATGAATATTTAGCTTCGTTATTAATTGATTTTAAAGCAACATATTGATTGCTAAACAAACCTTGATCAACCAAATTTTGTGTAAGCTGTTTCGCGGACTGAGGAATCGGTACAAGTAAATCTTTAGCCGTAAACGCCACTTTTGAAAGCCCTTCCAATAAATTCTCAATGCCTTTTTTTTGCTTAGCACTAATCAAAAAAACAGGTGTAGATAGCTCATTACTCAAACAATCAGCATCTACCGAAATTCCTTTGTGTTCAAGTGCGTCTACCATATTTAATGCCACCACACAAGGCAGTCCCGTATCTATAATTTGAGTTGCTAAAAAGAGGTTTCTTTTCAGATTGGTTGCATCCAAAACGATGAGTACAACATTGGGATAATAAGGATTATCGGGGTTCAATAAAATCTCCTGAGCAATTTTTTCATCTTCCGAATCCGATGACAAACCATATGTGCCGGGCAAATCAATTAATTCAGCTTCTTCACCATTGGGCAATGTAAACACGCCTGTTTTCTTATTGACTGTAACTCCTGGGAAGTTTCCTACTCTCTGATTTAACCCCGTCAGTAAATTAAATAAGGTAGTTTTACCACAGTTTGGGTTACCGACCAATGCTATTTTTTTTCTGTGATTCAACTTTTCTTATTTTAATTAATTCTAAACAACAAAGGAAAGATATAAAAGCCAAAACAACAATACCACTTTTAAGGTATTTTAATAATGATTGGTTGTTGGGCGTTCCCCTCATTTGCAAAAGATACATATCGCTCTCGCTCAACGTATCTTTTGCAAATGAGGGTCGGGCTATCCACTATATCTTTTGGGTTGCATATATGTAACAACCCAAAAGGATGCCGTTCCTATCCCTAACGCGTAACAGGTGAGAGCAAAGAAAACGGAGTTTAGTTTTCTTAGACGATGAAAAATTCTTTTGCATAGCACCAGCTATGGAAAATAATTTTGAAGAAGTATAAGGAAAATAAAACCGTTTTATTGTGCTCAGATGTTACGCGTTAGGGATAGAACGGCGTGTTTGAACTCCTTTTTGCCCGCCCGCTTTTGCGGGCAAAAAGAGTGAGTAGTGATAGCCCGACCTTTCACGAGTAAAAAATAAATGGTGAAACCTTTATTTTTTACTCGTGAAAGGGAACGCCCAAAGCCATACCTTTTTAATGATGACAACAACTTTTTACTTCTGCTCCTCCTTCGCTGATGGGCGGGCTTATATATGGAATATCTAAATTCATACCTCTGAGAATAAACAAAATTCCAAACAGTACCATAATATAAGGTACGGCTCTGCTCATTTTATTGCGAATATTCATTGATATAGAACCTGAAAAGTAAGGGATTAAAAACATGGCAGGCAAAGTTCCCAAACCAAACATTGCCATAAACAACGCTCCTTTTAGTACGCTTCCATAAGCAACTGCTCCGAGCAAGGCAGTTCCGACAAGTCCGCAAGGTAATAGACCGTTGAGCATTCCCAGTGTAAAGAGTGCCGGTGTTGATTTTTTAGTGAGAAAATAACCTAACTTACTCTTAATCCAATTATTGAACTTTAGATAATAACGATTGGCAAACGATACTTTTTTTAATACACTTGGAAGAAGAACCGATAAGATAAAGATAATTCCTATACCTATGCTGACGTATTGTAAAATACCTGCTAATTTGAATCCTTTTCCGAAAATTCCCAATACCGCTCCTAAAAGTACGTACGTGAATATTCTCCCCGAATTATAAGCGACTATTCCCAGTGTTTTAGTCAGTCTGTTTTCTCTATTTACGGGTATGGCCATCGCGATAGGTCCACACATTCCAACACAATGTAAGTTCCCAACGATTCCCATTATAAATGCTATGGTTATTAATTCCATCATGTTACTTTACTATTCTATAACTACACCGCTTTTTTCTACGTAATAATTTTTATCTTTTTCTGACCAAGACAACTTGATGATGTAATGTCCGGGGGCTAGTTTCTCTTTTTTTATGATTTGTACTTGTCCTCCGTCTTTGGAAAATCCAAAATGAGCATCTTTTGTTCCATCGCTTGCTTGATAGAAGTGAATATCTCCTTTTTCGATATCAGATAGTGAAACAGAAGATGGAAAATCAATAGCTACATACTTGTCATCTATTCTCACTTCGATTTGGTCTTCTAGCCCTTTTGCATTTCGCTTGGCTTGTATACGTTGTTCGTAACCTACCGACTTTTCGTAATAATCTTCTTCTACCAATTGGTTCGATTGCTGAAACATTACATAAACCATTAATAAAATATAGGTCATAAATGCTATGATGGCTATTGTTATTCCTTTTCCCCAGTTCATAATTACATGGCTGGACCTATAAAGGTGGTCCTTATTTTATCGATTAATTCTCCGTTCTCATATACTCCGATTGTGATGTACATTTTCCCTTTGTCCTTGTCAAAATCCTTTTCGTTCATGATGATAGCAAAGTTTTTCTTCAATTCAATTTGAGGTTTTAAATCATATTGAATAGGTGGAATCTCTGCTTTTCCATCAAGAACTTTAAGTGTTACGGTAACTTCTTTATTGGTTTTATTTACCAAACTTAAATTATAAGTATTGCTTAATTTATGATTATCCAATTTTTGGAAAGTAGTTCCTCTCAATCGTGTTATGGTACTTTCAAAATCATTTCTTGTAAATACCAAATAACCCAAAACACCAACAATTAATAACAGCACTATGGAATATGCAATGGTTCTGACATTCCATTGGAATCCTTTTTCTCTTGTTTCGATTCCTTCTTCTGAAATATAACCGATTAATCCTTTTTCAAGTCCGACACTTTCCATCATAAAATCACAGGCATCCATACATGCCGTACAATTTACACATTCCAATTGTGTACCATTTCGAATATCTATACCCGTTGGACAAACGTGTACACATTGTTTACAATCGATACAATCACCTTTACCTGCTGCTTTTCTATCTTCTCCTTTTCTAAATTTACCTCTTTTTTCACCTCTTTTATAATCATATGCAACATTGATGGATTTACTATCCAGTAAAACCCCTTGTAGTCGTCCGTAAGGGCAAATGGTTGTACAAACCTGCTCTCTTAAAAAGGCAAATACACTATAAAAGATAGTTGTAAAGATTACGATTGCAATTAGCCCGCTAATATGATTGAGTGGGTTGTCGGTTTGAATTTTCCATAACTTATCTGCACCAACGATATATGCTAAAAAAGTATTGGCTATAAAGAAAGAAATCAACCAAAAGATAATGTGTTTTAAAGACTTTTTAAATATTTTTTCTTTTGTCCAAGGTTGTTTATTCAATTTCTTTTGTTTTGTCCAATCGCCTTCTATCCAATATTCAATCCGCCTGAAAACCATTTCCATAAAAATGGTTTGGGGACATACCCAACCACAAAATAAACGACCAAATACAACGGTGAATAAGGATATAAAAACTGCTGCTCCAATCATAGAAAGAGCGAACAAGTGAAAGTCTTGTGGCCAAAATATTTTACCGAAAATAATAAATTTACGTTCTATTATATTGAACATTAACAGCGGTTCCCCATCGATTTTAATATGAGGAGCAGCAAATAAAAACGCAATAAGCGAATAGGCTACTATTTGTCGATAATTAAAAAACTTACCTTTTACTTTTTTCGGGTATAACCAAATTCGTTTACCGGATTTATCGACCGTTGCTAGAGATTCTCTAAAATCTTCATTTGAATTATTTGCCATAACTATAATTATCTTTTGATACCTTTATTGAGCAATGTTCTATTTGTAATGTGCGTACAAATATGAGAAATATATGCGATACAAAGATGTAACAAACATTGCATATAAAACTATTTTTAAACAGTTTAAAAACTGCTAAAAATCATAAATTAGAGAAGCGAAAACAAAAAAGGTCGTACTGTTGAGGTACGACCTTTTTTGTGCATTTTTAATCATTATTTCATTAATTCTCCCTGTGGAGCTTTTCCTTCTTTAAATGGAAGAGAATGAACATAAGAAATAATTTGTTGTATTTGTTTTTCGTTAAACTTGCTTTCATGAGCAGGCATCCCGTTTGGACGACCTTTACTAACAGTTGTAAACATATCTCCCGGTGTTCCTCCGTATATCCAATATTTATCTGTTAAGTTAGGGCCTACAGAACCTTCTCCATCAGCCATGTGGCAAACCATACATGTTCCATCGTATAATTCTTTACCTTTGGCTAAATCTTCTTTGTCGGTTAAGAACGTAACATTGTCCGCTGAAATTAATAAACCATTTTCTTTTTTGTAATTGTAAACTTCCTTCTCTGATTCTGCCATTTGTTGTGCATAAGCCTCATCTTGAAGTGGCCAAATTTTAAAGGTTTGATATGCCCCCCAATATACAAAAGCGAAAATAATAGTTCCGTAAAACATCCATACCCACCAAGGTGGAAGTACGTTGTCTAATTCCTTGATACCATCATAATCATGGTCTAACAATATAGCATCTTCATCTTCAATGGAAACGGCGTTTGTCAAAAAACCTAACCCTTCATTGTCGTATTTTATTTTATCCTTATCATCTTTATGTTTTAATGCACTTATAGCGTTTGCCAATACCAACAAAGCAACCACTAAAAACACGATCATACAAATGAGAAAGAAAAAAGTACCCCCGGTTACATCCGTCGAAGTAGATTGAGGAACAACAGTTTCATTTTCTGTATTCTCATCTGCTTTTGGTTCTTCTTTTGGTTTTTGTGGTGCATCCACATATTTAAAAATAGCGTCTATTTCCTCTTTTGACAAATGTCCCATTGGAGACATTGTGGCAGGAGAAAAATCCCAAACTTCTTTCGCTCGTTTAGATTTTCCGCTTTCATACAATTCCGATGGGTTTTTTACCCATTCATATATTAAATCTCCCTCTCCGGCTTCTTCCCATTTTGCCTTAGCCCCTTTTAACATTGGCCCTACTGAATTTTTATCCACTTTATGGCAAGCGGCACAATTCTGTTTAAAGAGCTTTGCTCCGTCTTGTGCTTCTGCAGTAAAAAAAGTTGCCAATAACGTTGCAAAAACAAGAATCCTGTTCGTTATTTTTTTCATTTTATTATGGTTTATTTTTTTATTTAATATGGTTATCATCCGTTAGAGGAAGTTCTTCCAACGTCTTAATTTTATCTTTATCAACTCTAAACGCCCAAATTATTACCGCAGTAAAAAAGAGCACAAATATCAGCAACGATAGAATAGGGTATATTTCTATTCCATCGATACTTGTTAAATTTTGTTTTATAAATCGTAACATAATTATTTAACTTTTATATCTTGACCAAGACGTTGTAAGTAAGCTGTAAGAGCGACAATTTCTTTTGTTTTTAATTCTTCTACAGCCGCATCTTTAGATTCTTGAGAATCACCGTCTTTAATTTTAGATACCATACTCTTAGCTATTTTGAGAGCTTGTTTCTGTAAATCATCAAGAGCTTTAGATTCATATCCTTCCTCATAAGGAACACCTAACGTTCTCATCGCAGCTATTTTCTTTTCTAACAAAGAAACATCTAAATCGTCCGTAATCATCCATGGATATGCAGGCATGATAGATCCCGGTGACATTGTTGCCGGTGATTTCATATGTAAATAGTGCCAATCATCTCCTCTTTTTCCTCCTTCTCGAGCTAAATCCGGACCGGTACGTTTAGACCCCCACAAAAACGGGTGGTCGTAAACACTTTCTCCTGCCTTAGAGTATTCTCCATATCTTACCGTCTCAAAACGCATTGGACGAATCATCTGTGAGTGACAGTTGTTACATCCTTCCCGAATAAATATATCTCTTCCCTCCAATTCTAAAGGTGTATAAGGTTTTACGCTTGCTATGGTTGGAATATTGGAATCAACAATGGATACTGGTATAATTTCTATCGCCCCTCCAATAGCTACAGCAACTAAAGATAAAATAGCAAACTTAATAGGTTTTCTTTCCAATACTTCATGCCACCCTTCATTAGCATATTTTGCTTTAGGATTTAATGGAGCTGCTTCTGCAGGCTCTTCAGCCAAGAAATTACCTATTGCAGCTGTTTTAAATAAGTTGTACACTCCTATACACGCTCCTGTTAAATATATTAAACCTCCCAATGCTCTCATTTTATATAAAGGAGCTAGTTGAGTAACAGTATCCAAAAACTCACCGTGAACCAATGTTCCGTCAGGGTTAAACTCTTGCCACATCAATCCTTGTACAAATCCTGCCCAATACATTGGTAATGTCCAAAATAAAATACCCAGTGTTGCTACCCAAAAATGAACATTTGCCAGCTTCATTGAATATAATTCTGTTCTCCACATTTTAGGGAATAACCAATATAACATACCAAAGGTAAGCATCCCGTTCCATCCTAAACCTCCAACGTGAACGTGAGCAATTGTCCAATCGGTAAAGTGAGAGATGATATTTACGTTTTTAAGCGACAGCATTGGTCCCTCAAAAGTTGACATCCCGTAAGCTGTAATAGCTACAACCATAAATTTCAACACTACATTATCTCGTACTTTGTCCCACGCACCACGTAAGGTCAATAATCCATTAAGCATACCTCCCCAAGACGGAGCTATCAACATTACAGAAAACACCGTTCCTAAGGATTGTGCCCATTCCGGCAATGATGAATATAATAAATGGTGTGGTCCTGCCCAAATGTAGATAAAAATCAATGCCCAAAAGTGAATAATCGATAAACGATATGAATATACCGGTCTGTTCGCTGCTTTTGGTACAAAATAATACATCAACCCTAAATAAGGAGTTGTTAAAAAGAATGCTACCGCGTTATGTCCGTACCACCATTGAACCAAAGCATCTTGAACTCCTGAGTACCAAGAATAACTTTTCATGAAAGAAATCGGCAACTCCAATGAGTTAAAGACATGTAACATGGCAACAGTGATGAAAGTAGCGATGTAGAACCAAATTGCAACATACATGTGTTGAACTCTTCTTTTTAGAATTGTCCAAATCATGTTTGCTCCAAAGGCTACCCACATTAAAGTGATTAAGATATCTATCCACCACTCTAATTCAGCATATTCTTTACTCGATGTAAATCCTAAAGGTAAAGTAATTGCAGCACACAATATAATGAATTGCCAACCCCAAAAATTTATCCAACTAAGGGCGTCACTCGCCATTCTTGTTTTTAGCAAACGTTGAAGTGAGTAATAAACCCCCGTGAAAATACCATTCCCTACAAATGCAAAAATCACTGCATTGGTGTGCAATGGTCTCAACCTTCCGAAAGAAAGTATCTTAATATTCATGTACTGATTAAAAAAATCCGGAAAAGCTAAATTTAGGGCAACGGTTAAACCAACCGTCATACCCACAATTCCCCAGATTAAGGTTGCATAGGCGAATGCCTTTACAATCTTGTTGTCGTAACTAAACTTTTCTAGTTCCATTTACTTGCTTTTTTTGGTTTATATTTTCTTTTTCTGTTATTTCATCATCGAACAACATTCTTACCGAAGGAGTGTAATCATCGTCAAATTGTCCGGTTTTTGTAGCCCAAAAAAAAGAGGCTAAAAAAAACAAAGCAATTGAGAAGCTGACTCCTATCATTAGATATATTATTCCCATAATGAAGAATTATTTGGCAAAGATACTACGATGTTAACAACTTTTATTTCTGATTCATCATTTTATTTTATGATTTATATCAGTTTTGAATTATTAAAACACATCTATTTCTCGCTTTCACGTGTTAGGGATAGAAGCGGTATCCTTTTGGGTTGTTGCATATATGCAACAACCCAAAAGATATAGCGGATAGCCTGACCATTACGGCGTTAAAAAGTAGTGTAGTGGGGGTAGTGCGAACGAAACTGCTTTTTTATGCTGTAATGGAAACGCCCAAATCTTCATCTAAATTATCTAATTTTTACTGCTCTGTATCCTGTTCCGCTTTCTAGTACTTCTACTTCTGTTGTGGATAAAATTTTTGGGGCTTTTCTGTATTTTATTTCTAACACTTCATCTCCTCTTGTATTGATTACTCCCCATCTATTTCCAAGACGAATCGGAGCAAATCCGTATAAAAAAGGGTAGGCTTCATCGTATATCGGTTTTATTTTGGTTGCTCCTTTTAGAGTGATGTATCCCCATTTATTTTTGTTGCTTAAATAGGGTATCAGTCCGTCTCCATAAGCTCCTAATAGGTTGAATTTATACGGTAGAATTTGTTTTCCTTTTTGATTGATAACGCCATATTTTTCGCCGTTACCAACTATGGCGTAGCCCATTCTAAATGCAGAAGCTTGTTCGTATTTGTAAGGCACAACTAATCGTCCATACCAGTTGATATAACCGAATCGTTTTTGTTCATTTTGAAACACAATGCCGTTTCTGTTCTTATGTTCTTCTTTTCCGGTGGTTTTAGAAACCAAAGCCATTGCGTTGTGAAAATTACCTCCAGAAAAAATTAGTTCGTTTTTATTTAATTCAAATTCTTGTATAAAAACATTTTGAAAAAAATCTTTATCTAGTAAAATGTTTGCGTTTTGCAGTAATAAATAGGTCAACACGCTATCCCTCTGTTCTCTCGTTGCCTTCCAAGTTGTTTTAGTTACATTTCGCCAATCAGAAACCAATTCTCCAGAGGCTAGTCTAACGTAGTTATACTGAGTACAGTAGGTTGTTTTGCTTTTATGAATAGAAAATCTTACATCTTCTACACGAAAAACATCATTGCTAGGAGTATGTATTTTATCGTACCAACCCGTGCGTTGTTTTCCTGTTTTATCAAAAACGGCGTATTTTTTTTCGCTTCTATATTTCGATTTTATTTCGTGTACACCCGAAAATAACCCCGCAGAAAAAGGAATAAAATCATACGCAAACAAGCTTAATTCATCTCCTTTATAAGAAAGTAAAGCTGTTTTACCATAATCCAGTTGTCCTTTATATATACTGTCTGACAGATAAGAAACTTCTCTATACTTCGGTAAAACAATTAAATTATAAGTTGAGTCAATAAATCCGTATTTATGATTTTTTCTTACTGGAGCATACCCAAATCTGAATGTTTCAATCTCAGAATACCAATCGCTTACTTCTTCTCCTTCTGTATTAAGTATGGCACATAATTTCCGTTTAGCATTACCACCAAAAGCCTGAGCAGGTAAAGTATCGTTTTCCAAATCAGAAGGCAACCATACTTTGATTAAAGTATCTTCCAAAGAAAAATCATTCAAATACCATTTGGTTATCTGTGTGCCGTTCGGATAGATGTATTTAAATACTTTACGTCCGTCTTTCCGTTCGTTAATCAGTTTTATTTTTCCTTCTTTCTCTTCTTTTTGTAAAAAAGGGGGTGAAATCGCTTTTCCATCTCTGTTTATCCAAAACTGTTCACCGTCTTTCATTCCGTAAAGTGAAACTAAACTTCTGCCTAATGAATCAAAATCTTGCACACTCTTAAATAAAAAAGGAATTATCAACCGTCCTCCCGTATCGATAAATCCCCATTTATATTGATTATGATTCGCTCTGGTGTCCCCAGGTAAGAGCGTTAACGAACGAACAGGAGCTAATCCATTGATAAATGAACGAGCATCGGAATAAATAAAAGGAATAATTCTCCTTCCTTCTTTATTAATATACCCCCATTTATTCTTTTTTCTAACACACGAAAGCCCTTCGCTAAAAGGTTTTACTTCAGAAAATTTTGGTTTAATCACCCATTCTCCTTGTTGATTAACAAATCCCCATTTAGATTTTTTATTCTTGGGTAATAAATCTTGTCCAAGTCCTGAAACGAAAACAATCAATAGCAGAAAAAGAAAAAACTTATCTAAAAACATAGGAGCAAATATACTCAATCCGACAACCTTTTATAAATATTAGAGCATTTATTTTTGGGCGTTTCCCTGTTTTACAAAATAAATATATCGCTCTCGCAAAACATTTATTTTGCAAAACAGGGTCGGGCTATCCGCTATATCTTTTGCCCTCCAAAAGGAGGGAGGGCAAAAGGATGCCACTCCTATCCCTAACGCGAAACAGGTG
>JALWSJ010000378.1:0-23382 GCA_026993705.1 Flavobacteriales bacterium | reverse complement strand
TTAGTTTTCTTAGACGATGAAAAATTCTTTTGCTCATGCTCAAAACAACAAACTTTAAGAATTTTTGAATCTTTCTTTTTCTCAATACTGTCGTTGTAAAATTTTGTAGTAACTCGTTACAACAAAAATTTTACGCCTAAGTCTTGAAAAAAATAAATTCTTCAAATTCTCCATAAAGTTTATTGTATTGAGCATAGCCCTAGCTATGGAAAATAATTTTGAAGAAGTATAAGGAAAATAAAAACGTTTTATTGTGCTCAGATGTTCCGTGTTAGGGATCATTAAGCGACTGTGAAAAACAGTTGAGTTTTTGAGCTAACGTAAAAATATTGGCTGTTTTATAATCGGTTGATTATCAGTGTTATATTTTTGCGTTAGTTGGAAGATCCCTAACGCGAGCGAAATTGGCGGATAGAAAGTTAATTTTAGCATTCTTTGAATGATAACTCCTCCTTATGTTCATTTATAGGATTTCAAGAATAATACTATTTTAGCGTAGGAAAATCACATCTATTTCATTACCTTTGGAGTAAGATTATAGTTACAATACCTAATAATTTCAAAAATGAATAACCTAAAATTATCTGTATTTCTGTTGTTAACAAGTTTCTTCAGTGCCTCAGGAATAGCTCAAGATTCAAGTGAAAAAACAACTGAAACAACTAAAAAAAGCGGGTTTCTATATTCCGTTACCGCAACATCCGTAAAAACAATAAAACCATTTTTTGATGCTCCTGTCGAGCAACACAATGCAGATGGAAAAGTATATGTTGTAAAAAATAATCTAAGAAGACGAAAATACACCAATCGGGCTCACGCACTACCGAAAGGAGGTGATCCTTTGGTGCAGCACAACAAATCATACCATGCTAATAGAGCTCCAATAGCAAATTTTGAAGGGTTAGCTCAATCAGAAAGTGGAGGAGCTACACCTCCCGATCCAAGTGGAGCAATAGGTCCTAATCATTATGTGCAAATGGTAAATAGCGTTTATCGTATCTTTGATAGAAGTGGAAATCCTCTTACCTCGCCTGCTTCGTTAGGCTCTCTACTTGGAGGAGGGAACGATGGAGACCCTATCGTGATGTACGACAAACATGCGGATCGTTGGTTTTTAAGTCAATTTTCTATGAGTAATGAACTTATTGTTGCTGTTTCTCAAACTCCGAATCCTACGGGAAATTATTATTTATATACGTTTCCGCTTCAATCATTTCCGGATTATCCGAAATACTCTGTTTGGTCAGATGGGTATTACGTTACTTCAAATAAATCCGGAGATAATGTTATGGTCTTGGAACGGGATAAGATGTTAACTGGAGACCCTAATGCACAAATAATCGGATTCAATATTCCTTCTCTAAACACCAATGGCTTTTTTAGTGTTTTACCGGCAAATGCAAGTTCAACACTTCCTCCGGTTGGGACACCTAATTATCTATTTTATTACCAAGATGATGCGTGGGCAGGAGGAACAGATCATGTAAAAGCATGGGAAGTAAATGTAGATTGGGCTACACCCAGCAATTCATCTATCTCCAGTCCGCAAACAATAACCGTATCACCTTTCGATAGTGAGTTTAATGTCAATTGGGACGATATTTCTCAACCGGGAACTTCCGCTAAGCTTGATGCTGTTCCGGGAGCGTTGATGTATATGGCTCATTTTCGTTCATTTCCGGGGTATGATGTAGTTGTACTTAATCATACTGTGGATGTAAACGGAGCAAACCAAGCCGGGATTAGATGGTACGAATTAAGAAAAAACAACGGTTCGGCAAATTGGGCGTTGTATCAAGAGGGAACATTTAGCCCCGACAATCAAAACCGTTGGATGGGGAGTATTGCAATGGATAACCAAGGGAATATAGGTTTGGCTTATTCTGTTTCTGGAAGTTCAACTTACCCTTCTTTAAGATATACAGGTAGATATGCTAGCGATCCTCTAGGTCAGATGACTTTGGCTGAAGAAACCATCATTAATGGAAATGACGTGCAAACCGGTATTAATCGATTTGGTGATTATGCTCAAATGACTTTAGATCCGTTAGATGATGCTACTTTTTGGTTTACAGGCGAGTATATAGCTAATGGTGAATGGAAAACCAGAATTACCTCTTTTAAAATTGCCAGTAATTTTAATGATGACTTAGGTGTTACCGCAGTTACTAGCCCTGTTGATGGAGCACTATCAAACATCGAAAATATTACGGTAAATATTAGAAACTTTGGCTTGAATAATCAGGCTAATTTTCCGGTAGCCTATCAAATTGACGGGGGGGCTCCGGTAGTAGAAACTTACTCCGGAACAATAGTTTCAGGAGGAAATGCTTCTTATACATTTACTACAACTGCAGATTTATCGAATGTTGGGACTTACTCGATAAAAGCATATACAGATTTATCAATTGACCAAGCTCGCGTGAATGATACTGTTATCTATGCGGTTAGCCATTTGCAATCTGCCGATGTTGGTGTATCAGCGATTACTGCTCCAACAAGTTCATCATCATTGGGAGCAAATGAAACGGTTGTAGTCTCGGTAACAAATTTTGGTGCACAAGCTCAATCAAATTTCCCTGTTTCGTATCAGATAAATAATAATCCTGCGGTTACCGAAAGCTATTCAGGTACTTTGGCTTCGGGTGCAACTGCTTCAATGTCTTTTTCCACAACGGCAAACCTAAATGTTTTAGGAACTTATAACATAACAGCATACACTTCTTTAACCGGAGATGCAGACCTTAGCAACGATACTATTTCAACAACAATTAATCATGAAATGTGTCATCCTACTAGTGATTGTTCTTTTGGTGATGGATTAGTATTATTTCATTTAAATACAATCAATAATGCTTCTTCTTGCTCGGCTAATGGATATGCTGATTATATGTCTATGTCAACTGATATTGAGAGAACAGCGAATTATCCTTTGACTGTTCAATCCGGATATAGTGAACAACACGGAACAATTTGGGTGGACTTTAATGATAACTTTAATTTTGAACCGAACGAAAGAGTTCTTACCGATTTTCAGTTTGGCACAAGTCAATTTGATACTCTTTTTTCTGTTGCTGCTAATGCTCCACTCGGAGAACATATTCTAAGAATACAAACGAATTGGCAAGCAGCTCCGGGAAGCAATGGTTGTGATAGCCCTAGTTCGAGTTACGGTGAAACTGAAGATTACAAAATAAATGTTGTTTCCTTTTCAAGCGTTGCGGAAAATGAAAGTTCTATTGGATTAAAGATTAATCAAATGGATAAAAATACTTTTACCGTTTCTTTGGATAATATAGAAAACAAAAAGGTAAACTTAGTTGTATCAAATACTTTGGGACAACAAATTGTTTCTGATTCATTCAACTCTTCTTCTAACTATAATTTAAAGTTGAATAATATGGCTGAAGGTTACTATTTAATACATGTTTTCAATGAAGATTTTAGTAAGATAGCAAAAGTTTTTGTTCGTAAGTAATTAAACCGTAAGAAGTATATAATGCTTTACGCGTAGTTTGATAACAAGTAAGGTGTACAATGTCTATTATGCACCTTACTTGTTTTTTATCGCGTGGGCTTTACAAAGAAAATATTCTTCTTCTAAGAATACTAAATTTCATTTTCTTTGCACTTATCTCAACTGCGTTAGGGATAGAAACGGCATCCTTTTGCCCTCCCTCCTTTTGGAGGGTAAAAGATATAAGAGGATAGCCCGACCATTACGGTGTTAAAAAGCAGTGTAGTGCAACGAAACTACTTTTTTATGCCGTAATGGGAACGCCCTAATCATGTAACACGATTTAAACATTAAAATAGTATAACTGCTATAAATCATTTATTCTTCTGATTTTTTTAGCTAGTTCGGCATTATATTTTGCCTTATCTTTATAGTGAATTTTAAATCTACAACATTATGAAAATACATATTAATGACAGCAGTACAACTAAAGAAATAAAAGAGAAATTTTCAAGGGTATATCCCTATTTGAAATTAGAATTTTTTAATAAGCCCCATGGAGAAAAAGAGGCTTCGGTAAAAGAAGATTTGATTAAGGGAGATAAGACGATTGGAGAAATCAGAACGAAGCGTAATGAGGGCGACTTGATTATTCACCCTACCACAAAGGCAGGCGAATTGGAGCAGGCTTTTGAGGATAAATTTGGAATACATGTGCAAGTATTTAGAAAGAGTGGAAGGATTTGGTTGGAAACAACTTCAACCGATAATTGGACACTGAAAGAACAAAATGAGGTAGGAATGGAAATGGAAAGTTAGATTTAAGGATTATAGTGAACACGTTATTTTTTAATAGCGTGTTTTTTTATGAATATTTCATAATCGAAATAAGAAATTAACAATTACTTAATATACATTCAAAATAAGACTTCATTCTGTCTTATATCTTTGCTTGAAATAGAAAAGCGGTTGACTTTTTAGTAAAATTAAACAAATGGGGTTATATAGTATTTTATCCATAATTGGAGCATTGGGATTTTTCATCTATGGGATGAAAGTGATGAGTGAAGGAATTCAAAAAGCAGCGGGAGATAAACTGAGGGTCATTCTAAAAGCAATTACTTCCAACAGATTATCGGGGATTCTTACCGGATTTGTTACCACTTCTATCATACAATCTTCTTCGGCTACAACCGTAATGATTGTTAGTTTTGTTAATGCCGGATTGCTGTCGCTACGTCAGGCTATAGGTGTAATTATGGGAGCGAATATTGGAACAACCATGACGGCTTGGTTGTTGGTTTTATTGGGTTTTTCAAAATTTAGCCTTGCTGCCTATTCGTTGCCGATATTAGCGATAGGTGTTCCTCTACTTTTTGTAAGTAAAGACCAACTTAAATCTTTAGGTGAATTTCTTATTGGTTTTGCCTTGTTGTTTATGGGCTTATCCGCCTTAAAAGGAGAGGTGAAGATATTGCATTTAGAGCAAAATCAAGATTTTATTGATTTTATTACTGGTCTTGGAACCGGTGGTTATGGTGCTGTTTTACTTTTTGTACTCATCGGAACACTATTAACGGTTATCGTTCAATCCTCAAGTGCCGCAATGGCATTAACCTTAATATTTGTAGGAGAGGGATTACCTTTGGAATTTGCTGCGGCTATCGTATTGGGAGAAAATATAGGAACTACAATTACTGCAAATTTGGCAGCAATGATTGGGAATGTACATTCCAAGAGAGCGGCAAGAGCTCACTTATTGTTCAATATTTTTGGTGTGATATGGATGCTGATTGTTTTCTTTCCCTTTGTGCATTTTGTACAAGGACTAATAGAGAAGATGGATTTAGGTATCCAAACAAAAGCACAAGAGGCACAATATACTTTAGCCTTGTTTCACACCTTATTTAATATTATCAATACATTTATATTAGTTTGGTTTGTGAATTACATTGAGAAAATTGTTATTAAATTCACTCCGTCAAAAAGTGAAGACGATGAAGAATTTCATTTGGAGTACATTGGGAATAATGTAATGTTAACGCCTGAAATTTCAATTTTAGAAGCGAAAAAAGAGGTGGCAAAATTTGGAGATATTACCTCAAGAATGAATGGTTTTCTTCATACGGCAATCAATACAGCCGATGAGAAGAAAAAGAAAAAAATGTTTAAAAAGCTAGAAAAATACGAAGAGATTACCGATAAAGTAGAAATAGAAATTTCGGACTATTTAGGTAAAGTTTCTCGTCAGGAAATGAGTGAAGACGCCTCATTGCAACTAAGAAGTATGCTTAACATCGTTACAGATTTGGAACGTATAGGGGATGTGTTTTATCAAATGGGAAAAACATTGGAAAGAAAGCAAAAAGACAAAGTTTGGTTTCTGCCGGAACAAAGAAAAGGCTTAAATGAGATGCTTGATTTAACCGAGGAAGCTTTCAAGGTTATGAATAAAAATCTTAAATCGGACTACAAAAAAGTAACCCTTGATGAAGCCTTGGAAATAGAAGAAAAAATAAATAAAAAACGAAACAAGCTCAGAAAGAAACATCTCAAAAGCGTAGGTTCAGACGAAATAAATATCGAAGCCGCGTTAATATACAGCACGATGTTTTCATCCTTAGAACGAATTGGCGACCATATAATTAACGTTACGGAAGCGGTTACCGGAAAAGAAATTGAATAAAAAATTGGTGTGGGCGTTCCCTTTACGGCATAGAAAGTAGTTTCGTTTTACTACACTACTTTCAACGCCGTAAAGGTCGGGCTGTCACTACTCACTCTTTTGTGTTGCATAAGTGCAACAACACAAAAGGAGTTCAAACACGCCGTTCTATCCCTAACGTGTGTGAAATGAGTGTAAAGAAAATGAGTTTTAGTTTCTTTAGACGATGAAAAATTCTTTTGCATAGCACCAGCTATGGAAAAGAATTTTGAAGAAGTATAAAGGAAATAAAAACATTTTATGGTGCTCATTTTATACACGTTAGGGATACCAATCCCTAACGCAGTTGAGATAAGTGCAAAGAAAACGGAGTTTAGTATTCTTAGACGATGAATATTTTCTTTGCTTATGCTCAAAACAACAAACTTTAAGAATTTTTGAATCTTTGTTTTTCCCAATACTGTCGTTGTAAAATTTTGTAGTAACACGTTACAACAAAAATTTTACGCCTAAGTCTTGAAAAAAATAAATTCTTCAAATTCTCCATAAAGTTTATTGTATTAAGCATAGCCTCAGCTATGGAAATAAAATATGAAGAAGGATAAGGAAAATAAAAAGGCTTTATACTTTTAGTTTTATTCATGTTTGGGATTCCAACCCCTATCGCGAATAAAACTGAAGAGAATCCGCGAATAATTCGTGTTATTAATTGCCAAAGCTATACGATTTTAAATCAGTGTATGTTGAACTCTCTCATAGAAAGGTGTATATTTGTCAGATACATTGCCTGAATTATCCATGTATTTATATTATGAAAAGCCAAAATATGATTAGAATGATATCAAGTAGTTTGGCTTTTGAAAAGGAAATCTGTGAATAATTAAGGTTAATGTAATAAGGAATGATTTTTGACCTTTTCCTGTCAACCAAAAAGAAAAAGATTACGAGTGAAAGACATTAATCCGTTATTACAAAAATTAGATGCTTTCATTAGAAAGTATTATACAAACCGCTTGATAAAAGGAGGAATATATAGTCTTGCTCTTTTGTTGGGTGCTTTTACTGTTTTTGTTGTGTTAGAGTATTTTTCGGAATTTGACACTTCTGGCAGAACTTTTTTGTTTTATACTTACGTGGTTTTGGCTTTGGGAGTGTTGGTTTACTATATTCTAATACCATTATTTAAACTCTATAAAATCGGAGAATCGTTAAGCTATGAACAAGCAGCCAAAATAGTCGGCAATCATTTTGGAGGAGTGAAAGACAAATTACTAAACACACTTCAATTATATGAGTTAAAAAAAGAAGTCCCGAAAGAACAAGTAGAATTAATTAACGCCAGTATAGGGCAGAGAGTTGATGAATTGGAACCTGTTCCTTTTTCCGCCGCTGTTGATTTCTCTGAAAATAAAAAATATTTAAAATACTTAGTTTTTCCTTTTTTCTTGTTTTTGGGTGTCGCTCTCTGGAACTCTAAAATTATTACCGAAAGTACTACAAGAATCATACACCATAACGAAAGTATTGAAAAGGTTTCCCCCTTTCAATTTATGATAGACAACAGTAAACTCGCGGTTGTAGAAAATGAGGATTTCACGCTTAATCTTAGTGTAAATGGTGATTTTGTGCCACAAACGGTTTTTGTTGTTGTTAATGGAAAAAAACAACGATTGAATAAAACGGATAACACAAACTATTCCTATGTTTTTAGAAATGTCCAAAAAGAACAATCTTTTTATTTCTCTGCCGAAGGCTTTCAATCTAAAACATACACGCTAAAAACAATTCCTAACCCAACCTTACTTTCTTTTGAAGTTGAATTACAATACCCCAAATATACACAACAAGGAAATAAAACAATAGAAAATATCGGTGATTTGGTCGTACCTGAAGGGACAAAAGTCAAATGGAAATTTCAAACAAAGAATACCAAGCATCTGTTTGCTAATCTTGCTGATACAACAGAAGAAATCAAGCCTTTTCAAAATAACTCTTTTGTTTGGGAAAAAGAAGTAACAAAAAATATAAACTATACACTCGTCACCGAAAACGAATTTACAAAAGGTAAGGACTCCATAACTTATTATGTAACAGCAATAAAAGACCATGTGCCGACAATTGTTACAGAAGAATCTAAAGATTCCGTTAATCCGTTCATCCGCTATTTCAGTGGTGCAGTCAGCGATGATTATGGATTTACTAAATTACAGTTTAAGTACAGAGCCTCAGACGATAACCAAAAAGGAAAGTATGTTGTAAACAACATTCCTGTTACCAAAAAATATAACAAGGATAAGTTTTTTCATTACATTGATTTTACCACGCTTGATTTAAAACCGGGCACGCAGGTAGAATATTATTTTCAAGTATGGGACAATGACCCTATACACGGCTATAAGTCAGCCCGTACAATGACGAAAGTATATAAAGTCCCTACCGTAGATGAATTGGCAGATAAAGCAGACCAAAACAATGAAGAAATAAAAAAGGAGTTGGATGAAAGTTTAAAAGAAGTTCAGGACTTAAAGAAAGAATTGAAAGACATCAAAAGGAATCTTTTGGAGAAAGCTAATCCCGATTGGCAGGACAAAAGTCGTTTACAACAGTTTTTAGAACACGAACAAGAGTTGCAAAACAAGTTACAGAACATTCAACAGCAAAATCAATTGAATCAATTTGAACAAAATCAGCTATCGGAACAAGAAAAAGAAATACTTGAAAAACAAGAAATGCTGAATAAACTGTTCGATGAGTTGATGACGGATGAAATGAAGAAAATGTATGAAGAACTTCAAAAGCTGATGGAAGAAATGAATAAAGAAGATCTATTGGAGAAAATGGACGAGATTGAAATGAACAATGATGAGGCTCTAAAAGAGTTAGACCGGGCTTTGGAACAATTTAAGCAGCTGGAATTTGAACAAAAATTAGAAAACATAACCGATAGATTAAACGAGCTTTCTAAAAAACAAGAAGAATTAGCCGAGAAGACAAAGAATAAAGAGAAGTCTAATTTTGAATTAAATAAAGAGCAAGAACAACTAAACAAAGAATTTGACAAGGTTCAACAAGAAATGGACGAGTTGGAAAAACTTAACGAAGAACTGGAAAACAAACACGAGTTGGGAGATACAGATGAACAAGAACAAAGCATAGATAAAGACCAACAACAGAGTCAAGAAGAATTAGGGAAAAAGAAAAACAGTAAGGCGTCTAAAATGCAAAAATCAGCTTCCGAGAAAATGAAGGCTTTGGCACAACAAATGGAAGCTATGCAAGCACAGGAACAAGAAGAACAGACGGAAGAAGATATGCAGGCGTTGAAACAATTGTTAGAAAATTTAATCACATTTTCTTTTGATCAGGAGGCGATTATGAAAGAATTAAAAAGTGTAAATTATAAAGATCCTCGCTACGTACAATTAGGACAAGAGCAACACAAACTGAAAGATGATGCTCAATTGTTGGAAGATTCTCTGTTTGCCTTGAGTAAAAGAGTGGTACAATTGAGTCCTTATATAAATAAGGAAGTTACCGAAATGAAAAGAAGCATTGACCAATCTATAAAGTATATTGGAGATAGAAAAACGCGTCAAGCTACAGCTTCCCAACAATACACAATGACTTCCGCAAATAATTTAGCTTTGCTTTTTGATGAAGCACTTCAACAAATGCAACAACAAGCAAAAAGTAAGATGCCGGGAAGCGGTAGTTGTAACAAGCCCGGAGGAAACGGCCAAGGCAAACCTTCTCCACAAAGTATGAAGAGCTTAAAAAAGAAAATGGAGGAGCAGTTGAAGAAAATGAAAGAAGCGATGGAAAAAGGGAAGAAAGCCGGAGGGAAGAAACCGGGCGATAAATCAGGAAAAGGACAACAAGGAAAACCAGGTGAAAACGGAATGCCGGGTAAAGGCGGGCAACCAAGTAGTAAACAATTTGCACAAATGGCGGCTCAACAGGCAGCTTTGCGTAAGCAAATACAAGATTTATCCAGAAAAATGAATGAGGACGGTTCCGGCAAAGGAAACGGGTTAAAACAAATTGCGAAAGATATGGAAAAAGTGGAGGAGGATTTAATCAATAAACGGTTAACTCCTGAGACACTTCGTCGTCAACAAGAGATAACCATACGTCTTTTAGATCATGAAAAAGCAATGCGAGAACAAGAGTTTGATAAAAAAAGGAAAAGTAATGAAGCAAAAAATCAAAAATTTAGTAACCCTACGCAATATAATGAGTATAAGAAGCGAAAAGAGAAAGAGATAGAATTGTTGAAGACTATTCCTCCCTCGCTAAAACCTTATTATAGAAACAAAGTAAACGAATATTTTGAACGAATTGAAAAATAAACCAATGATTTCGTTTAGTGATATTTTGTTTACAGGGACAAAAAACTAAGAGCTTATGCCAACAGAATTACTTTCCTACGAACAAAAAATAAAATTCCCTTCACAAGCTGATAATGTACATTTGGTTGAAAAACTGGTTGATAATGTGTGTGATGAATTGAATTTACAAGGTGAAAATTACGGAAACATCCTTATTGCTTTAACTGAAGCAGTAAATAATGCCATACATCACGGAAATAAACTAGACCCCAATAAAAACACAACAGTAAGTTGTACACACGAAGATCACAAAATTACTTTTAAAGTAGAAGATGAGGGGAAGGGGTTTAACTTCTATAATTTACCCGACCCTACAAGTCCGGAAAATATAGACGTGCCAAACGGACGTGGTATTTTTTTAATGAAAAACTTAGCCGATGAGATTAATTTTGAGAACAACGGCAAAACGGTAGAATTAACTTTCCATATTTTAAATAATTAAAATAAAAAAAGCAACTTATGGTATATAAGTTGCTTTTTTTTGTGATTGCTTTAGTAAACTAAAGTTAATCCAAGTTGTCAAAGTTGACATCAGAAGAATAGCCATCGTTATTATAATTTCTTCTTTCGTAACCCTCGCCGTCTTTTACTGTGTATTCTCCACTAGCTTTCAGCTCTTCTATTTTTGCAATAGCATCACTCAATCCATCCGAGAATTTTTCAAAGTCTTCTTTATATAAAAAGATTTTATGTTTCTCAAAATAGAAAGTACCGTCTTCGTTATACTTCTTTTTACTTTCCGTAATGGTTAAATACAAATCATTACCTCTAGTAGCCTTTACGTCAAAAAAGTAAGTTCTTTTTCCTGCTCTCACCGGTAACGAATAAATTTCATCTCGATAATTCTCTTTTCCGTCTCTCATTTTTTTATTTGTTTAATGGTAGTTTCTTTTTAAGTTAAGTTTGATAAATCCATAGCGAAAATCGTAATAGCGATTTATAAAATAATGTATTTTACATTCATGCTAAAAGGACGTTCTCATCTCAAAAGTAACAAAACTAAAAATAAATAAACTTAACTTATTAAATATAATTGTTTTAACAAAAATATAACTATTTATTGACAAAGCAAAAAGACGGGTTAAATAAATTGTACGACAAAATAATTTCTCTTACCTCGTTGTAATAATAGATACTTATCGTTGATTAAATCACTTGCTGTAATTTGCTTATTTTCCATCACTTTTTCTTTATTTATAGAGATGGAATTTTCTTTTAACGCTCGTCTGGCTTCACCATTGGATTTTAAAAAACCTGATTCGGCTACCAATAGATTAATTATTTCTAGTTCATCGTTTAGTTTTTCTTTGGGTACCTGAGCTTGAGGAACGCCTTCAAATATGTCTTTAAATGTTTGTTCGTCTAGTGCTTTTAAACTTTCTACAGCTTCAGTTCCTTTTTTAAATAGAATGTTTGAAGCCTCTACCGCTGCCTCATAGTCTTCTACTGAATGTACTCTTATTGTTACTTCTTTGGCCAATTCTTTTTGCAAAAGTCTGAGGTGAGGAGCTTTAGCGTGTTCTTCTTCCAATGCTTTAATTTCTTCTTGTGTTTTTAAGGTAAAGATACGAATGTATTTTGCCACATCTACATCAGTGGAATTTATCCAATATTGGTAAAATTTGTAAGGTGATGTTTTTGTTTTGTCTAACCAAACATTTCCTCCTGCGGTTTTGCCGAATTTTGTTCCGTCTGCTTTTTTTATCAAGGGAGTAGTAACGGCAAATGCTTCACCTTGTGCTTTTCTTCTGATTAATTCTGTTCCGGTTACGATATTTCCCCATTGATCGGAACCTCCTAATTGTACCTTACAGTTTTTGTTTTGATAGAGCCAAAGAAAATCGTATCCTTGTATGAGTTGGTAAGAAAATTCTGTAAACGAAAGCCCTGTTTCCAGTCTTGATTTGACAGAATCTTTGGTCATCATATAATTAACCGTAATGTGTTTTCCTACATCTCGTATAAAGGATAGGAAGTCAAACTCTTTAAACCAATCGTAATTGTTGACTAATTCCGCAGAATTTTCGCCACTTTTAAAATCTAAGAATTTAGATAGTTGTTTTTTTATTCCTTTTATGTTTTTGTTTAGCGTCTCTTCGTCCAATAAATTTCTTTCGGTAGATTTACCGGAAGGATCGCCCACCATTCCTGTTGCTCCCCCTATAAGAGCAATGGGTTTATGCCCTGATTTTTGAAGATGAACAAGTATCATAATTTGCACCAAGCTACCAATATGTAAAGAGTCGCTGGTCGGATCGAAACCGATATAAGCGGTGGTAATTCCTTTTTTGAACTCGTCTTCTGTTCCGGGCATGATGTCGTGAATCATCCCTCTCCATTGTAATTCTTCTATGAAATTCATTCCTGAGTTAATTTTGAGTTGCAAAAGTGCGAAAAAATAACGAAGTTACAAGGGGGAACTTGTGTATTGTGTAAAGAAACTAGATTCACTTTTTTTGTTCTTATTTCAACTGCGTTAGGGATTCTATCCCTAACGCAGTTGAATCAGCAGTAAGAAATTAAATTTTAACTCCTTACACAATAATAAAACTACTTTTTAGTCTTACTATAATTTCTCCATTTCTCTATTCCTTTTGCCATATCTTCGGGCAAATTGGATTCAAACTGCATCCATTCTCCGGTTCGTGGATGCTCAAAACCTAATGATTTGGCGTGTAAGGCCTGACGAGGCAAAACAGAAAAACAATTTTCAACAAATTGTTTATATTTTGTATATACCGTTCCTTTAAGGATTCTATCTCCTCCATATTCAATATCATTGAATAAAGGGTGTTTAATATGTTTCATATGCACCCTGATTTGATGTGTTCTCCCTGTTTCCAGTTTACATTCAACCAGTGTTGTATAACCAAAGCGTTCCAAGACTTTATAATGTGTTACAGCGTGTTTCCCAATTTCCGAATCATCGAAAACATCCATTATCTTTCGATTCTTTAATGACCTTGCTAAATTTCCCGTAATTGTTCCTTCGTCCTCGTCAAAATCACCCCAAACCAAGGCTTGATATCGACGCTGCGTTGTTCTGTCAAAAAATTGTTTAGCTAAATGAGTTAACGCATCTTCGGTTTTAGCCACAACCATTATTCCCGACGTATTTTTATCCAAACGATGGACTAATCCCGGTCTTCCAAAATAATTATTGGGCAATGAAGGTAGATTATCAAAATGATAAACCAACGCGTTTACTAAAGTTCCGGTGTAATTTCCAAACCCCGGATGAACAACCATTCCCGCTTCTTTATTGATAACAATTACATCATCATCCTCATAAACAATATTCAGTGGAATATTTTCCGGTATTAACTCAAGATTACGAACAGGGTAAGGCAAAACAATAGATATTTCATCATCCGGTTTTACTTTATAGTTAGATTTAACCGTTTTACCGTTCACCAAAATATTTCCGTTACGTGCTGCTACTTGCAATTTATTTCTAGATCTATTAGGTATTCTATCCATCAAGAACCTATCTATTCGTAATGGTTCTTGTCCTTTATCTGCAATTATCTTGTAGTGTTCGAAAAGTTCTTCTTCTTGTTCTTTGTTTTCAGTACTCATTTCTGATTTATTTTTTCCAGAACTTCTTTAGCGGCCTTCTGCTCTGCTTTTCGTTTTGATTTTGCGGTAGCTTTTGCTTCTATCTTATGGTCAATTTCTACTCCCATCGTAAAATAGAATTGCCCTTCTATTTTTGCTTTATTCAATTCTTTAAAGGCTAAAGATTGATGTTTTTTCTGACAGTGAATTAATAATTGACTCTTGTAATCTGTATTGGTTTCCTCCACTACTTTTAAATCTATATATTTTGATAAAATGGAGGTTTCCAGGGCTTTTTTTGTCTTGTCGAACCCTAAATCCAAATACATAGCACCCACCAAAGATTCAACAACGTTTCCTAACAATGAAACGTGTTCACTTCCTTTGTTTTGTTTATATTTTATAAACTCAATCAAGTTGATTTTCTTTCCAATTCTATTCAAACTTTCTCTACTTACAATTCGAGAACGCATTTGAGTAAGAAAACCTTCGGATTTATTTGGATAGGCATTATAAACATATTCAGCCACAACAGTTCCTATAACCGAATCGCCGAGAAATTCTAACCTTTCATTACTAAGGCGAAAACCTTTGTCGTTGACTTTCGCTACGGATTTATGTTGAAACGCCAGAGCATACAATTCTATATTCTTAGGTTTTACGGAAAACCGATTGATTAAATAGTCATACAATTCCTTGTGCTGACCACTTTTTTCCCGATTAAAAAATAGAAATCTAATCGTTATACTTTTTTAAAATCACAGATGTATTATGTCCTCCAAAACCAAAGGTATTACTAATCGCAACATCAACATTTCGCTCTTGAGCTTTATTGAGTGTCAAATTCAATTTGTAATCGATATTCTCGTCTTCTGTTTCAAAGTTTATTGTTGGCGGAATTACACCATCTACAATTGTCATTGTAGTGGCAATTGCTTCAATAGCTCCTGCTGCTCCCAGCAAATGCCCTGTCATTGATTTAGTTGAGCTGATATTCAAATTATAAGCATGCTCACCAAAAACAGATTTTATAGCTTTGATTTCTGCAATATCTCCTAAAGGAGTGGAAGTTCCGTGTACATTGATATAATCAACTTCTTCGGGGTTTATTCCTGCGTCATCTAAAGCACTTACCATTGCTTTTATAGCACCTTCTCCTTCCGGATGTGGTGCTGTAATATGATAAGCATCTGCTGTTAAACCACCACCTATTACTTCTGCATAAATTTTAGCACCTCTAGCTTTTGCATGTTCCAACTCTTCTAAAATAATCGTTCCTGCTCCTTCACCTAGAACAAAACCATCTCTATTTTTATCAAAAGGTCGTGATGCGGTTTCAGGCGAATCGTTTCTAGTTGATAGAGCACGCATAGCGTTAAAACCTCCTATTCCTGCAATATTTACGGCAGCTTCAGAGCCTCCTGTTATCATTACGTCAGTTTTCCCAAGTTGGATATACATTGCTGCATCTATTAACGCATTATTTGAAGATGCACAAGCTGAAACCGTTACATAATTAGGACCTTTAAACCCATATTTAATAGAAATATGTCCGGCAGCGATATCGGCAATCATTTTAGGGATAAAGAAAGGATTAAATCGTGGTGTTCCGTCTCCTGTTGCATAATTAAAACATTCGTTTTGAAACGTGGTCAAACCTCCAATACCGGATCCCCAAATAACCCCTGCTCTGTCTAATTTAATTTGATTTAAGTCCAAACCGGAATCTTTCATTGCTTCTGCCGTGCTGACTAGTGCGTATTGAGAAAATTCATCTAATTTTCTTGCTTCTTTTCTATCTAAAAAATCTGTTACGTTAAAATTTTTTACTTCGCAAGCGAATTTTGTTTTGAATTTTTCCGCATCAAAATGTGTTATAGGGGCAGCTCCGCTGACTCCCGCCTTTAAATTTTGCCAATATTCATTTAAAGTATTCCCAATTGGAGTTAATGCTCCCATTCCTGTGATAACTACACGTTTTTTTGATGCCATAACGTTACTGTTGTATAAAAAATAAGGTAATTGTTGTTGAACTTATTCTAAAATTAACAAGCTAATTACGAACGTAAAGACTTATATTTTCTTACGAAACTCCAACTTTATTCGACAGCCCTTAACCGAGGAATAAAAATTAGCTAAAGTCTAGAAAGCATAATGCTTTACGTGGGGTTTGCAAGTTTACTTTAAAATAGCTTTTAATAAACTTATCTATTTATTAAAAAGGATAATAAAATTACTTAATGTTTAACCTGATGTTCAACTTTAAGTAACTCAAAAAAGCGTGCTTATATAACACACCCACTTCTATTCAAAATGTATTCCTACTTCTTTTTGAAAATTGATTAAACACTTAAAGAGGATTAGTACTCCTCTTTAAGTGTTTAAAATTTAAGTATTATTTTGCGTTTTCTTCGATGTAAGTGACTGCGTCTCCTACCGTCTGAATTTTTTCTGCATCTTCATCCGGTATTGCGATGTTGAATTCTTTTTCCAATTCCATAATCAACTCTACCGTATCTAATGAATCTGCTCCTAAATCGTTAGTAAAATGAGCATCATTTACTACTTCTGCTTCATCTACTCCTAATTTATCTACTATTATTGCTATTACTTTTCCTTTTAAATCTGTCATTTTATTTTGTTTTAATGATTAATACAGTTTGCAAATAAAACATTTTTCGACCATACGACAAAATAGTTTAGGATAAAGTTATCAATGATTTTTGTTTTATTTTATTGGTGATTGGATTAATTGCTTTTTCTATTTCAGAGGTTATCCCTTTAACGCAAGATGAAAATAATACCGTTTAAACAGATATAGCTATTTTGTTTTCCCTAATATTCATTTTTTATTTCCATAGTTGGGCTATTCAAAAGGATTTTTCATCGTCTAAGAATACTAAATTCCATTTTCTTTGCACTTATCTTAACTACGTTAGGGATAGAACGGCGTGTTTGAACTCCTTTTGTGTTGTTGCACTTATGCAACACAAAAGAGTGAGTAGTGATAGCCCGACCTTTACGGCGTTAAAAAGTGGTGTAGTGCAACGAAACTACTTTTTTATGCCGTAAAGGGAACGCCCAAAAAACTTATTTTTCTTGCTTAAAGATATATTTCATTACTTCACTTGCGGCGTATAAACCGAAAAGTGCGGGCATATAGGAAGATGTTCCGTAGAATGATTTTTTGAAATTATTTCCGTCGGTCATTTGTAAGGAGCTCGAAAGTGGTGTTTCGGGGGTAAAAATGGCTCTTACCCCTTTGTATATTCCTTCTTTTTTTAAGCGTTTTTTTATCTTTTGTCCGAGTTTACAGCCTTTGACTTTAGAAATGTCTCTTACTTTGACCATTTCGGGATTCATCTTTCCTCCGGCTCCCATTGAGCTGATACATTTTACTCGTTTTCGCTTGCAGGCTAATATCAATTCTACTTTTGGGGATACGCTATCGATACAGTCCATTACATAATCGTAGGATTGTTGGTTTAATACTTCGGACATTCGCTCGGGTTTAAGGAACTCGTCTATTTTAGTTAAGTTGAGTTGGGGATTAATATCCAGCAGACGTTCGCCTACGACATCTACTTTTTGTTTCCCGACGGTTGAGTGCAAAGCAGGAAGCTGACGGTTTATATTGGTAACATCGACATCGTCACCATCAACAATAGTTAGGTTACCTACTCCTGCACGTGTGATAAATTCGGCTGCAAAACTTCCAACTCCTCCTAAGCCTACGATAAGTACATTGGCTTTTTTCATTTGTTCTATTCCTTGTTCTCCAACTAGCAATTCTGCTCGTTCCAACCAGTTATTCGCCATAAATTTGATTCTATTTGTGTTTTTAATTCTTGTACGCTTATGTTTAGTATTTCGCTCGCTAAGGCGTATAGTTCTTGAATTGTATGTGTTTCGTTTTCGTCTGTTTCTAAAAAGAGTTGGTTTAGTGGGACTTCTGCAAGTGCTTTTCTTCTTGCCCCGGAATTGAATAAATCCATACCAAAGCTGAGGTATATCATCCTGTCAACAAGTTGATTTGCTAACTCCTTACCTTTGTTAAATCCATGAATTACCCACGTTTGGAGAGGCTGAATTTGTTTGTGCAATTGTATTACTTCGTTGTAAGCCTTTACACAGTGTAATACCATGGGTTTTTGGTATTGTTCGGATAATTTGATTTGACGAATAAACAATTCCTGTTGAATTTGTAAATCTTCTCCTTTCAGTTTATCTAATCCGCATTCTCCGACAAACAGACATTTATTTTGCTTTAATAACAATTCTAATATTTCCATTTGTTGCAGTTTATTGGTAATATACCACGGATGTATTCCAGCTGAAAAACAGGTTTGGGGTACGCTTTTCATTTCCTCTCCAACAATAACACTGTAGATAGCATGTTTTTTTATTTTATGTGTATGAAAATCTAAATACACTTTCTTGCGGTTTTAAGTATTATAAAAAGGAGAAATCATCAAATACACAACAACACCGCTTATTGCTACATATAACCACAACGGAAAAGTTATTTTTGCTAACCTTTTATGTGTTTCTACATCTCTAAAATATCCTTTTAGTGCAGTAACCAAAATCAACGGAGTTATTGCTACCGATAAAACAATATGGGTAATGAGTATAAAATAATAAATAATTGGGTAATTCCCCGCATAGTGTGTAGAATCTGACGTCATGTGATAAGCAACATATAACAACAAAAATAAAAATGAAAGGAGCAAGGCTAGTTTAATTAATCGTTCGTGCCATATTATTTTTTTTTGCTTTACCGTTATAACTGCCATAATCAAGATTACCGCTGTTACAGCGTTTATAGAAGCATAAATAGGAGGAAGGAACGTTAACGGTTCTATCGTTTTTATTTTAACTCCGAAAAGTAGAGCTACAACAACAGGGATAACAATTGATATGATTTTTACCCAACGTGTATATTTTTCTTGCTTTTTATTCATTCTGTATTTTTAGAACTTACTCCTATCAAAAAAAACCGCAAAGCCATTACATTTACAATGTAAGGCTTTGCGGTTTTCACCTTTTTTAACTCTGTTTTTATTTTAGTTTTCTAGCCACCTCAACTTCAGAGAAACATTCAATATGATCTCCAACTTTGATGTCGTTGAACTTATCAATGTTTAGCCCACATTCGTATCCTTTGGCTACTTCTTTTACATCATCTTTAAAACGTTTTAGAGAACCTAGTTCTCCTGTATAAATCACAATACCATCTCTAATCAATCGTATTTTTTCATTTCGTACAAGTTTACCTTCAAGGACATAACATCCGGCAACGGTACCAACACGTGTTATTTTAAATACATCTCTCACTTCTGCTGTTCCAAGAATTTCTTCTTTAATTTCCGGCGAAAGCATTCCTTCCATTGCTTCTTTTACATCTTCAATTGCTTGATAGATGACAGAATACAATCGAATATCAATTTGTTCTTGCTCGGCTAACTTACGAGCTTGCATTGAAGGTCGAACTTGGAATCCAATAATAACAGCGTCTGACGCAGAGGCTAACATCACATCGGATTCGGTAATTTGTCCCACTGCTTTATGTATGATGTTTACTTGTATTTCATCTTGTGAAAGTTTTAGTAAAGCATCGGATAGTGCTTCAATTGAACCATCCACATCACCTTTTACAATGATATTCAACTCTTTAAAGTCTCCTAGAGCAAGACGTCTTCCAATTTCATCTAATGTAATATGTTTTGTTGTTCTAAGTCCTTGTTCTCTTTGTAATTGTTGACGTTTATTAGCAATATTTTTCGCTTCTTTTTCATCTTCTAACACATGGAATCGGTCACCAGCTTGACAAGCTCCGTTTAATCCTAACATAGATACCGGAATTGAAGGTCCTGCCTCCTTAACCTCTTTGCCTTGATCACTATGCATTATTTTCACCTTACCCCACTGAGTTCCGGCAATTAATACATCTCCGACTTTTAATGTTCCAGCTTCGACTAATAATGTTGTAACATATCCTCTTCCTTTGTCTAAAGTAGATTCTATAACAGTTCCTACTGCACGTTTATTAGGGTTTGCTTTTAACTCTAATAACTCTGCTTCCAACAATACTTTTTCAATTAATTCTTCTACTCCCGTACCTTTCTTTGCAGAAATCTCTTGAGATTGATATTTACCTCCCCATTCTTCCAGTAGAATATTCATTTGAGATAATTGCTCTCTAATCCTATCCGGATTTGCGTCCGGCTTATCAATTTTATTCAAAGCAAAAACCATTGGTACTCCTGCGGCTTGAGCATGATTAATTGCTTCTTTGGTTTGTGGCATGACATCATCATCTGCTGCAATAATAATTATTGCAACATCGGTTACTTGAGCTCCTCTCGCACGCATAGCGGTAAACGCTTCGTGTCCCGGTGTATCTAGGAAAGTAACTTTTCTTCCACTTTCTCCGGTTACGCTATACGCACCAATATGTTGGGTTATCCCTCCTGCTTCTCCTTCGATTACGGTAGTTTTTCTTACGAAATCCAATAACGACGTCTTACCATGATCGACATGACCCATTACCGTTACAATTGGAGGACGAGGTTGTAAGTCTTCCTGATTATCTTCTTCCTCTTCAATAGAATCAGAGACATCAACACTAACAAACTCAACTTGATAACCAAACTCTTCTGCTACCATCGTAAGGGTTTCAGCATCTAAACGTTGGTTAATCGATGCAAAAACTCCAATAGACATTAGCGTTCCTATAATCTCCGTTGGCTGTTTATCCATCATACTAGCTAACTCCGAAACCGTTACAAACTCGGTTAATTTTAATACTCCTTTTTCTTCCTCTGCTTTTTTTAGTTCCTCCTCTCTTTGAGCACTTTTAGCTAAACGTTTTTCTTTACGGAACTTAGCTCCTTTGTTTTTCTTTCCTTTTCCACTTAAACGAGCTAATGTTTCCTTAATTTCTTTTTGTATTTGCTCGTCTGTAATTTCAGGTTTTGCTTCTTTTTTCTTTTTACCTCTAGATTGTTGAGTAGCACGTTTTCCGGCTTTTTCTACATCAACTTTCTTGATTCGTTTTCTTTTGCGACGTTTTTTAGCTTCTTCAATTGCCGCTTGTTTTTCTTTTCTCTTTTCTTTCGCCCTATCAACCGGCAAAACTATTTTTCCTAAAACCGTAGGTGCCGTTAATTTTTCAGCAGTAGCCTTAATTGTTTCTATTTCAGGTCTTGTTTCCTTTTTTACCTCCGGAGTAGCTTTAGCTTCTTCTTTCTTTATCTCCTCTTTCTTAGGCGGAGACTGTTTCTTTAACGGCTTTTTATCGTCAACCTTCTTTTTAGATTTTTTATGCTTTGCCGGTAAATTAATTTTACCAATAACATTTGGACCGGTTTTCTTTTCTGCCTCTGCTTTAACCGTTTCAACTGTTTCTGTTTTTTCTTCTCTTTCCTCAATTACATCGGCACTTGGCTCTTCCTTCTTAGAAACAACGTCACTATTCTCTTTTTTCGATTTAGCTCCGGGTAAATCAATTTTCCCCAACACTTTAAGTCCTGTTTGCTGTGCTTCTTCCTCTTCTTTGGCTTTTTGAGCTTTTTCTCTAGCTTCTTTTTCTGCTAATCTTTTCTTAGCAAGAAGCTCTTTTTGTATTTCTTTTTCTGTGCGAACTTCGTTTACCTTTTCCTTAACGGTCTTTGACTTCTCGAACTCCCCCAGCAATTGTTCGTAAACAGCAGGTTCTATTTTTGTATTTGGATTAGTGCTAATTTCGACACCATTCTTCCCTAAGAAATCAACAATGGTTGAAATCCCTACATTTAATTCTCTTGCTACTTTACTTAATCGTTTAACGGCCATTTACTTATAATTGGTTGTGTTGTTTTATCTACTCTTTTCCTGCTATATTGAGGTACAGAGATTATAATCCGATGTAAATATACATCTTCGTTTAATTAAAAAAGCGAAAATAGAAAACTAATTCCGCTTTTTTTACATTTTACTCAAATTCTGAGCTGATAATCCTATGGATTTCTGCTACTGTTTCTTCTTCTAAGTCTGTTCTTTTTACTAATTCTTCCTCACTTAAATCCAAAACAGATTTTGCAGTATCACATCCAATAGCTTTCAATTCATCGATAATCCAATCGTCGATTTCATCTGAAAATTCATCTAAATCCACATCGTCAATATCTTCTGCACCCTCTCTGTAAACGTCAATTTCGTAACCTACTAATTTTGATGCTAACTTTATGTTATGTCCACCTCTACCAATAGCTAAAGACACTTGGTCTGGTCGTAAATATACATTTATACGTTTATTTTCCTCATCAATTTCTATTGAATCCAACGACTGTATTTTTGCAGGACTTAACGCTCTTTGCACTAGCAACTTCGTATTTGAAGTATAGTTAATTACATCTATATTTTCGTTTCTTAATTCACGAACAATTCCATGTATTCTAGAACCTTTCATTCCCACACACGCACCAACAGGGTCAACACGTTCATCGTATGATTCTACGGCTACTTTTGCTCTTTCTCCCGGTTCACGAACAATTTTCTTAATGGTTATCAAACCGTCAAAAACTTCAGGTACTTCTAACTCAAATAAACGCTCTAAAAACACCTCACTTGTTCTTGACAAAATAATGACTGGAGAATTATTTTTCAATTCAACCCGTGCAACAACGGCTCTAAGCTGCTCTCCTTTTTTGAAGTAATCAGAAGGGATTTGCTCACTCTTAGGTAACAATAATTCGTTACCATCATCATCCAAGACCAAAATTTCTCTTTTCCAAATTTGATAAACCTCACCTGTTACAATATCTCCAATTCTGTCTTTATAAATCTTGTAAACATTGTCTTTTTCTAATTCGATAATTCTTGAAACCAAGTTTTGACGTAATGATAAAATGTTTCTACGACCGAAATCTTTCATTTGTATTTCTTCGGAAACTTCTTCACCGACTTCAAAATCAGGTTCTATTTTTATGGCATCAGAGTAAGAAATTTCTGTATTGGGATCTTCTACTTCTCCATCCGGAACAATTTCTCTGTTTAACCATATTTCTAAATCTCCTTTATCTGGATTTACAATTACATCAACATGTTCATCAGTTCCATATTTTTTCTTTAGAGTTGAACGAAAAACATCTTCTAAGATACGCATCATTGTAACACGATCTATGTTTTTCATTTCTTTAAACTCAGAAAAAGACTCTATTAAATTTAAAGCATTCATTGTTTGGTTTATTTATTTAAATGAGATAACTACTTTAGTTTCTTTTATTTGATTAAATGGTATTTGGTGTTGCCGTACCACCAATTCTTTTTTC